>NZ_JAGLEJ010000007.1 GCF_023145115.1 Algiphilus sp. | reverse complement strand
CCGTTAGCCTGCGGGGGGATTACCGATCGAGCTGGGCGTTGACCGTTTCCCGGTACTCGGCGAGGTCCGCCATCAGTTCGCGGCGCGCGCTGTCGTCGCGGCAGCGCTCCAGCGCCTCGGGGGAGAGCATGAGAATGGCGAAGGGCTGCGGTCGGTCGGCACCCGCGACGCAGCAGGCCTCGACGGCCCCGTGCGTGACCAGCTTGTCCTCGATGGGGGCCGGGGCGATGTACTTGCCCTTGGAGCTCTTGAAGATGTCCTTGACGCGGCCGGTGATGCGCAGGCGGCCCTCGCTGTCGTGCTCGCCGCGATCGCCGGTGCGCAGCCAGCCATCCTCCGTGATCGCTTCGCGGGTCTTCTCGGGCTCCTTGTAGTAGCCCATCATCACCGCGGGGCTGCGCATCTGCACCTCGCCATCCTCGGCGAGGCGGCATTCGACGCCTTCGTACGGGTAGCCGACGAAGCCCGGCCGCGTCAGGCCCGGCAGGTTGGAGTGCGAGATGGCGAGGTTCTCGGTCATGCCGTACACCTCGATGATCTCTAGGCCCAGCTTCTGGTACCAGTACATGACCGACGGGGGCATCGGTGCGGCACCGCCGCCGGCGAAGCGGATGCGGTCGAGCCCCAGCCCCTTCAGGATCTTGCGACGCACGATGCCGGACAGGATCGGAATCTTCAGCAGGCGGTCGAGCTTCTCGTCCGGCATCTTGGCATTGACGCCCTGCTTGAACTTGACCCAGAGGCGCGGCACCGAGAAGAAGAAGGTGGGGCGCGCGCGCTGCAGGTCCTGCAGGAACGTATCCAGCGAGTCGGCAAAGTAGGTGCGCATGCCGCAGTTCAGCATGCCGAGCTCGACGGCGATGCGCTCGGCAATGTGCGAGAGCGGCAGATAGGAGAGCACCCGGTCGTCGGCGCCCATGCGGAATCGCTTGTTGCCGGAGGCGATCGCCCAGGCCATTGCGCCGAAGCTGTGCATGACACCCTTGGGCATGCCGGTGGTGCCGGAGGTATAGATGATGGTGGCGAGGTCCTCCGCCCGGCGTTCGGGAAGCTCGGTGAGCGGCTCCTGCTCTGCGACGACGGTTTCCCAGGTCGGGAAATCGTTCGGCGGCGAAAGCGGAAAGCCGATGCACTGCACCTCGTCCGGCACACCGTCCTTCATGGTGTCCCAGTCGTCGAGTTTGCCGATGAAGGCGGCGCGCGACTCGCTGTGTTCGAGAATCTTGCGGACCGAGTCCGCGGTGAGCGTCGGGTAGAGCGGAACCGATACGTACCCGGCCATCCAGATCGCCCAGTCGCACATCATCCAGTGCGCGCAGTTCTTCGAGATGATGGCGATGTTGCTGCCTTCGGGGTATCCCTGCGCCCGGAGCCATGCGGCCATGCGGCGGGCTTCGCCGACGGCCTGTGACCAGGTGTAGGCGCGCAGTGAGCCGTCCCCCATGGGCTGTGTCATGCAGATCACGTCGGGGCGCGTCGTTTCCCAGTGCCGAAGGCGCGGCAGCGCCAGATCCTCCTGCCCGATATCCATGCGTACTCCCCAGTTGCGTGGTTGGATGGCCGTCAGCGGCTTGCACCGATGCTACCGCAAGCGCTAGCTTTGCCCCAGACCGGCCGCGAGGCCTCAACGGTAATAGTGATGACCGCTAGCAGCCCCTTCCTGAACGACGACCATGGCGCATTCCGGGACCAGGTTGCGCGATTTGTGGAAAGTGAGATTACCCCGAGCATCGATGCGTGGGAGGAGGCGGGCGAGTTGCCGCGCGCCCTGCATCGGTGTGCCGCCGAGGCCGGTGTCCTGCAGATCGGGTTTCCCGAGGCCTGTGGCGGGATTGAGGTGCCCGATCGCTTCTTCGAGATGATCGCGATCGAGGAACTCTGCCGGGCGGGAAGCGGCGGGCTCATCGCCAGTCTGATGAGCCACGGCATCGGGACGCCGCCCATCGTGGCCGCGGGAACCGACGAGCAGAAGCAGCGCTTCGTGGCGCCCGTGCTTGCCGGCGACAAGGTGGCCGCGCTCGCCATCACGGAGCCATCGGGCGGCTCCGACGTCGCGAGCATCCGCACCACGGCCCGCCGCGACGGCGATCACTACATTCTCAAGGGCAGCAAGACCTTCATCACCTCCGGGATGCGCGCGGACTGCATCACGACCGCCGTGCGCACGGGTGGCGAGGGCGTCGGCGGCATTTCGCTGCTGGTGGTGGAAGGCGATACACCCGGCTTTTCGCGCTCGCCGCTGGACAAGATGGGGTGGCGGTGCTCGGACACCGCGACCCTGTATTTCGACGACGCGCGCGTGCCCGCCGCGAATCTGATCGGCGTCGAGAACGCCGGCTTCATGGCGATCATGCAGAACTTCAACGGCGAGCGACTGGCGCTGGCCGCCCAGGCCTGGGGGCTGGCGCAGACCTGCTACCGGGAGGCGCTCGACTGGGCGCGCGAGCGCCAGACCTTCGGCAAGCCGCTCATCGCGCGTCAGGTGATACGCCACAAGCTGGTCGACATGAAGACCGCCATCGACGCTGTCGGCGCTCAGCTCCACCTGCTCGCATGGCGCGTTTCGCAGGGGCAGCACCCGGTTGCCGAGCTCTGCATGCTCAAGAATCTGGCGACATCGACGCTCGAGCAGGTGGCGGGTCAAGCAGTCCAGATCCTCGGCGGCGCCGGCTATCTGCGCGGAGCGAAGTCGGAGCGCATCTTCCGCGAGACGAAGGTGCTGTCCATCGGCGGCGGCGCTTCCGAGATCATGAAGGATCTCGCCTCGCGCCAGCTGGGCTACTGAGCCCCGCCGCTTTCACCGCATCCAGAGGAAACGCCCGCTTGCGCGGGCGTTTCCGGTTTCGCTTGTGTCCGGGGATCAGGCTTCTTCCTCGCCTTCCTCTCCCTCGTCAGGCGCTTCCATCTGCTCCTGCACGAAGGGATCGCCCGGATCGGCCGTGGCGGGCGGATCCTCCAGCCCGATGGCACCACCGATGGCGCTCTTCAGCTCGTCGAGCAGCAGCCCGAGGCCGTCGATCAGCGATGCCAGCAGCGAAATGCCGACCGGGCTGTCGTCGCCGATGCCCAGTATCCCGAGAAGCGGATCGATCAGCAGATCGCCCAGGCCGGTGACATCGAGCAGGCCGTTGACCAGATCGCCCAGGGAATTGAGCAGCAGCTCGAGACCGTCGGCAACCGGACCCTGCACCGGCTCGCTGTTGAGGATCGGCGACAGGATGGCACCGATACCGCTGATCAGCTCGACCGGCAGCCCGGCTCCCTGAGGCAGACCGACGGCCGGCCCGAGTGGGAGCGTCAGCAGCGGCTCGAGGCCGTCGCAGAGCTCGTCGATCTGCGCGCTGCTGATGGCGCTGTCTCCGCCGAGAATGGCGTCGTCCACCGGCAGCAGGACGTAGCTGGCGGCGCGCGTGGTGCGCGGCAGGATGTCGTCCTCGGGGTCCTCGTCGATCAGCGTGTTGGTCAGCCCCGGCAGGGTCACACCCTCGCGGATGATCAGGTCGGCCGCCGCACAGTTGGTGTCCAGGCTGATCGGGCTGTCGGTGAAGACCAGACCGCGCTCGACGTCCAGCGCGTTGGTGATCGAGATCGCCGGCGGGCCGCCGGTGCCGTCCTCGTTGCGGCAGTCGAGCTGCTCGGGCGTCTGCGCCGGGCCACGCACCGTGCGGAAATCGACGATGCGCTGCTGATTGATCGGCACGATCACGCGCCGCTCGGTCATGCCCTCTTCACCGACGTCGTAGGTCAGCGAAGCGATGAGCTTCTCGCCGCGGGCACGGACACCTTCATCGGCCAGCAGCTGCTCGGCATTGATGAAGCCCTGGCAGCCGAAGTTGCGGTTGATGTTGAAGGTGGTGCGGTCGACCGCCTCGATCTGGCCGTTGCCGCCGTCAAGTCCGACAACGACATCGGTCTCGGCGTCCTCGACTTCCTCGCTGCGGCAGTTCAGGCCCGCGGTGGCATCGCCTTCGAACCCGACGCCGAGTCGTGCTCGGAGGATGCTTTCGCCCTCGGACAGACCGTCGACGCGCACATACCGTGCGCCGGAGGCTGTACGCAGCGGCTCCGGCTCGACGTCCTCGCCCTCGGGGTCCGTCAGGGTGGCGATGTCGATAACGCTGTCCCCGCCGTCGAAATTGATCGACAGGACACTGTCGTCGTCGCACGCGGCGGTGAAGTCCTGCAGCAGGATGCCGTTTGTGCCGTCCTCGCCGAACTCGGGCGAGCCCTGCAGGCGGGCAACGACCACGTAGGAGAGGCTGACGCCCGGCAGGGTCTGATTCAGCGGGAGTGCCGCGTTCGGGCAGTCCTCGGGCATGTCCTCGATGCTGGGGTCGTACTCGCAGGTCGGGATCTGGCCGTTCTCGTTGAGGCCGAGGAGCAATGCGTCGTTGGCAACCTGCTCACGGCGCTCCTGGATCGCTTCCTCGTCGGCGCCGGGGATATTGAACAGGCCGGCGGCCTCGAACGGCGCGACACCCACCGGAACCAGGGCGAGCTGGGCGAAGTCTGGCTCGAGCACCACAACCTGCGAGGTGTCGGTCTCGCCACGGAAGGTGGCGGTCACCGTTACCGGGAGGCCCTCCGGCGTGGCCGAGAGTCCGACGAGGACATTGTCGATCTCGGCGTCGGATTCCTGGAACTCGACGAACTCGGGGCCGTCGCTGCCGAGCGTTTCGAGGGCCTGGGTGATCTCCGCCTCCACGATGACCGGCGTGCCGTCACCGGCTTCGCCGGTCTGGAAGCTGGCGAAGGCGCGGAAGGTCACCGTCTGGCCCTCGACGATCTGCGCGGCCGCCGGCTCCAGGCGGAACGAGTCGTCCACGTAGCTCGCCGGGCCGACTTCCAGCTCCTCGGTGCTTTGGATGGGTGAGAACTGCGGCGCAGACGGGTCGTCCGGCTCGGGGCGGAAGCGCGCGGTGATCGCGTAGATCGAGTTGTCGGCCTCTTCCAGGTCCGGGCTGGTGTTGGTGCCGGTGAAGACGCCGTTCTGCGTGATGCTGCCGGTGTCATCCGGCTGGCCATCCACGAGCTCTGCCGACCACACGAGTTGGGGGTCGCTGCTGACGAGCAGGTCGGGGGCGCTCTCGGCGAAATTCACGCGCGCCACGAACTGCTGGGGAACACCGGAAGGCGCGACATCGAACGGGAAGCCGTCCAGCCTACCTGCGCTGTCGCGCAGGAGGACGTCGATCGACTCGGGCGTGCCGCCGACCACGATGAGATCGTCCCGGGCCGGATCCGCTTCGCCCTGGGTATCCGCCGCGGTCACGCTGAGCGGAGCGCCGTCCTCGGTGGCCGCATTGCCCCGGACACGCCCCTTTTCGGGGCCGGTGGGCGTCAGCGAACCGCGCGAGGTACCGGCCGGTCCGAGGTTGAGCGCGATGCGATCCTGCGCCGTGATGTCACGCGTCGAGCCGTCCTCGAAGGTGCCCAGCACGCGATAGTGGACGCTGCCGCCAACGAACACCGTCGGCGGCTGCGCGCAGGGAGGGCCGTTCGGACCGGGCGCAGTCTGGCAGCGGAGCTGGATGTTCAGGAGGCCGCCGGGGCCGATCAACTCGGGGCTGCGTACCGAGCCATCACCGCACGCGGCGAGCAACAGCGCAGCCAGCAGGGCGCCGAACCAGGACTTAAGGGGCATAGACATCGGGTGACTCTCCAGCGCTCAATTTCATTTAGTTACGGTCGGGCCTGGATTCTCGACTTCCCCGGGTTGAGGGCGCCACGAATCACGTGCCCGGCTGCTTCCGTGTATAGACTTCCACACGAGAACTATAGGGATTAGTATGCCAATGTGCCAGTGCGCCTTGGCAGTTCCCCGGTGTAAGAAAACCCCGCACCGACGCGCCCAGGCTGCACCATAAATTCGGGATACAGGGAGTAGCAGCGTGATTCAGCGATCAGCGTGTCTGATGTTGGCGGTACTCGTGTTCACGGGGGCAGCGTGGGCGCAGGACGGAGCCAGGGACTGGGCCAAGTACTACGATGACCGCTGGTACATCCAGGCTCAGGGCGGCATGATCTTTTCGGACTCGTCCGATCTGGACAATGGCCCGGCCGGCTACTTCACCATCGGTCGCCCGATTCTTCCCTGGCTGTCCCTCGAGCTCGAGGCCGGCTACGCTGATCTCGGCGTGCCCGCGCCGGCCACCGACTACGAGCGTTTCACGGCCGGCGTCAACGCGGTCGTCTACCTGCTTCGCGGTCCGAACGTCGAGGATGTCGGCGGTTTCCGGCCTTTCCTGATGGCCGGCGCCAACATGCACGACATCGATTTCCTCGACGAGAGCACCACCGGTCCGGGCCTGCAGTTCGGAGGCGGCTTCACCTATCCGCTGAGCCGCAGCCTCGAGTTCATCGCGTCGGGTCGGTACCACATCGATCAGGTCAACGCCGAGCCGCCGGGCATTCCGCGCGACGAGGACTTCTACACCTGGACCGCGCTGTTCGGCGTGCGCCTCAAGCTCGGCGAGTTCCCGCCGGATTCCGACGCGGACGGCATCCCGGACCACCGGGACGAGTGCCCCAACACGCCGCCTGGCGTGACGGTCGATCAGTACGGCTGCCCGATCGACTCGGACGGCGATGGCGTGCCGGACCACAAGGATCGCTGCCCGGGCACGCCCGAAGGCGCCACCGTGGATCAGTACGGCTGCCCGATCGATTCCGACGGCGACGGCGTACCGGACTACCTCGACGAATGCCCGAACACGCCGGAGGGCGAACGGGTCGACCAGCGCGGCTGTCCGTTCACCGACTCCGACAATGACGGTGTCTCCGACTTCAAGGACAAGTGCCCGAACACGCCGCCCGGCATTCCGGTCGACGCCGATGGCTGTCCGCTCGACTCGGACGGCGATGGCGTGCCCGACCATCTCGACGAGTGCCCGCAGTCGCCGCCCGGTGCCACCGTGCTGCCCAACGGCTGTGCGCTGGTCGGTGACCGACGTCTCGCGCGGCCGGGCGAGCCTGCCGATGCCGAGGGCTTCGCGGTGGAGCGGACGCAGAACTTCATCCTCCGCGGCGTCAACTTCGAGTTCGACTCGGCCCGGCTGACGCCGGAGTCGAAGGACATCCTCGATCAGGCCGCCGAAGTGCTGAAGGCCTACCCGGATGTCGATGTCGACGTCGAGGGTCACACCGACAGCATCGGTCCGGACGAGTACAACCTCGGCCTTTCCGAGCGGCGCGCCAATTCGGTCAAGACCTACCTGATGCAGAAGGACATCAGCGGCGGTCGCATGACGCCGGTGGGTTACGGTGAAACCATCCCGATCGATACCAACGACACCGAGGAAGGTCGCGCCAACAACCGTCGCGTGGAGTTCCGGGTGCGCTGACGCACCGGATCACCGCCGATCCCTTCGAGCCCCGGCCATCGTGCCGGGGCTTTTTTGTGCGCCGGCCCGTGGCGCGGCAGTCGGGCCGCGTATCGGCGCGTCGCGCACGCGGGCCTCACGCGTCGGCAGCAAGCGGGGGAGGCCGCTGACGGGGCGCTGCCGTCGCGATGCAGCGCGGCCGCCGGAACGGGGGAGCGGTCGCGGTGTCGCGTCGCGGATGCGCCGCACCCGGGGAGATGGGCGCGACGGTAGCGTGCGTCAAGCCTGCGCAGCTGCGTTGGGCGGGTGGTCGGGCTGCCGGCAGTCCGAGCGCGGGCGAGGCCGTCCATTCATGCCGGGTGGTTGGTGCGCCTGCACACGCGGACTGCCCGGGGGGATCGTCGCTCAGCCCGCCCGATTCTCCAGGCAGTGACGCATGAAGGCTGTCATGTCGTGGCGCGCTTCCACGACTTCCGGCATGACGGCACCGAACAGCGGGAACCCGTGGGGCAGCTTCGGCCACACGTCGACCCGCACATCGGTGCCGGCATCGCGCATGCGCTCGGCGAGCAGCAGGGTGTCGTCGAGGAGGATCTCGCCATCGCTGACCAGGAAACGGATCGGCGGCAGGTCGTGGCAGTCCATGTACAGCGGGGACAGCTCGGGATCGGCGGCATCGTGCCCGCCGGAGTAGATCGGGTCGATGCGATGCAGGCCCTCGGCGGGCAGGATCGGATCGCGGTTGCGCAGCCGCGCACGCGCCGGCGGGGCGTGGATGCGACCCATCTCGGTCACCGGCGAGATCGGCACGGCGCCGGCCGGCATCGGCAGCCCGGCGCGCCGGATCCGCTGGAGCAGGCCGAGCAGCAGATTGCCGCCGGCGGACTCGCCCGCCATCACGATGCGGTGCGCCGGGAAGCCGCGATCGAGCAGCGCCCGATAGGCTTGCTCGCAGTCGTCGAGCGCGGCGGGGAAGTGGTTGAACGGCGCGAGTCGGTAGTCGGCCATGAAGCCGGATGCGCCCAGGTCGCGGCAGATGCGTGCCAGCAGGCTGACGTGGGTGGCAGGTACCGCCGGCAGGACGAAGCCGCCGCCGTGCAGATAGAGCACGACCGGCGCGTCGGTGGCGTCGATATCCCCCACCGCATGCCCGGGGCACTTGCCGAGCACGCGGTAGACCACGGCCAGGCCGGCGCTGTCGCGGCATGCCTGTGCAGCCAGGCGCAGCTGGATGCGGGCGATGCGCTTGTGCGGGCCGCCCAGCACGAAGCTCAGCCAGGGCCGCAGCAGGAAGCGCATGCACCGCATGACGAAGCGCGTGCGCAGCCCCACCACTACCGCCTTGCGGACGAGGTGGTCGCCGCTTGCGGTATCCGGTTGACTGGCGGTGGCAGGCTCCATGACCACAGCCTACATGCGGAAGACGCCGTAGCGCGGATCGCCGATCTCGGTATTGAGCGCCGCGGACAGCGCGATGCCCAGCACGTTGCGCGTGTCGGCTGGGTCGATGATGCCGTCGTCCCAGATCTCGGAGGTCGACCAGTAGGCCGAGGACTTGCGCTTGAACTCGGCCAGCACCGGATCGCGGATCGCGTTGTAGTCCTCGTCGGAGAGCTGCTGGCCCTGCTTTTCCAGCTGACGGAACTTGACGTCCGCGAGCGTGTTGGCGGCCTGCTCGGCCCCCATGACCGAGATCTGGTGATTCGGCCAGGCGAAGACGAAGCGCGAATCGAAGGCGCGGCCGGACATGCCGTAGTTGCCGGCGCCGAAGCTGCCGTGGCACATCACCGTGATCTTGGGCACCTCGCAGTTGGAGACGGCCATGATCATCTTGGCGCCGTCCTTGGTGATGCCCTGCTCCTCGTAGGCGCGGCCGACCATGAAGCCGGTGATGTTCTGCAGGAAGATGATCGGCGTGCGGTTCTGGTTGCACAGCTCGATGAAGTGCGCGCCCTTGAGTGCGCTGTCGTTGAAGAGCACGCCATTGTTGCCGAGGATCCCCACCTTGTAGCCCCAGATATGCGCATAGCCGCAGATCAGGGTCTTGCCGTAGTTGGGCTGATACTCGTGGAAGCGCGAGCCGTCGACCACGCGCGCGATGACCTCGCGCATGTCGAACTGCGCCTTGATGTCCTTCGGGATGACGCCGTAGAGCTCCTCGGCGGGGTAGTAGGGCGCCTCCGGTTCCTGCCACTCGATCTGCGCCTTGGTCGGGCGCTTGAACTGGCCGACGATGTCGCGCGCGATGGCGATGCCCTCCTCCTCGCTGGAGGCCGGATAGTCCGCCGTGCCGGAGGTGGAGGTATGCATGTCGGCGCCGCCCAGATCCTCGACGCTGACCTCCTCGCCGGTGGCGGCCTTCACCAGCGGCGGGCCGGCCAGGAAGATGGCACCGGTGCCGCGCACGATGACGTTGTAGTCCGACAGCCCGGGGACGTAGGCGCCGCCGGCCGTGCAGTGGCCCAATACCACCGCCACCTGCTGGATGCCCATCTTCGAGAGCATGCACTGGTTGCGGAAGATGCGGCCGGCGTAGTACTTGTCCGCGAAGAGCTCGGCCTGCTCCGGCAGGAAGCCGCCGGCCGAGTCGCAGAGATGGATCACCGGCAGCCGGTTCTCGATGGCGATGTCGAGCGCGCGCACCGTCTTCTTGACCGTGATCGGATACCAGGCGCCGCCCTTGACGCTGGCGTCGCCGGCATTGATGACGACCTCGCGGCCGGCGACGATGCCGATGCCGGTGACGCAGGCCGCGCCCGGGACCTCGCCGTCGTAGAGCTCGTTGGCGGCCAGCGAGGACAGCTCCAGGAAAGGCGTGCCGGCGTCGAGCAGCAGCTCCAGCCGCTTGCGCACGAAATGCTTGCCCTGCTTGTCGAGGCGATCGAAGTCGCGCTGCGGGCGGTCCTCGCGGGCGCGACGCTGATGCTCGCGGAAGGCGGCGACCAGGTCGCGGTTGTGCGCGAGATTGGCCTGGTAGTCGGGCGAGGCGGTGCTGATGGTGGTCTGGATGCGTTTCATGTCCGGTGTTCCTGGCGGGCGGTGGCGCAGTGGTGGGCGCGGGCGATCATTCGGTCGGCTCCAGCGTCAGCAGCACCGCATCGCGGTCGAAGCTCTGCGCGATGGCGAAGTGGACCTCGGCGACGGTGCCGTCGCGTGGCGCGGCCAGCGTCGTCTCCATCTTCATGCTCTCCATGACCAGCAGCGTCTGCCCGGCCGTGACCGCGTCGCCCGCTTCTACCTCCAGCCGCACGATGCTTCCGGGCATGGGGGCGCGCAGGACGTCCTCCTCGGCGCCGCGCAGCTGCTGCGCCAGCCGCTCCAGCGGGTGCGCGTAGCGCAGGTGCCAGTTCTGCCCCCGGCAGTGGATGAAGACGTCGTCGCCGTGCGTGGCGATCGTGACGCGCTCGCTGACGCCGTTCACGGTCAGGATCGCGCTGCCGTCGTCCTCGGGGTGCAGGTTCACCGGCAGCACCCGATCCGCCAGGTGCAGCCGGTAGCCGTGCGCGCTGCGCGACAGCGCCATCGGTTGTTCGTTGTCTTCCAGCTTGAATGCGTGATGCATAGGGTTACTCGTCTCGTTCCCCTCTCCCGCGTGCGGGAGAGGGGTTAGGGGAGAGGGAAAGCGTTTCGTCGGTGCAATAGCGTCGAATCTGGTCGAGCACCGCCTCGGTCTCGTTCAGCACGTCGTTGTTCCAGAAGCGCAGCACGCGCAAACCCTGCGCTTGTAGATAGGCACTGCGTTGCGCGTCATAGTCCTGTTGGCCCGAATGCTGGCCGCCGTCCAGCTCGATGACGAGATCGCACTGCTGGCAGATGAAGTCAACGATGAAATGCCCGATCGGCTGCTGGCGCTTGAACTTCAGGCCCAGGAAGCGATGCGCGCGCAGGTGGTACCAGAGGCGGGCTTCGGCGTCGGTTTGTTGGTTGCGTAGGGAGCGGGCGCGTTGAACTTGCGTGCGTTTGGCGCCGGCCCTCTCCCCAACCCCTCTCCCTGAGGGAGAGGGGCTTCGCCGTTCGAGTGGTTCAGGCATTGTCGTCGCCGTCTATCTCGTTCCCCTATCCCGCCGGGAGAGGGGTTAGGGGAGAGGCCCGCAGTTCCGCAAGCGATGTCATTAGTTCCTCCAATCCCCAATCGCTGCGTGCAGCACCGGCGTACTGTCGGCGACATCGCGGATCGGCCGCGTCGACAGCGCCGCAGCGGCGAGTAGGCGGGTGAGCGTGTCGACATCCGGCGGCCGCGCTTCCGCGACCTCTGGGTGGGCGTCCAGATAGCCGGTGTGGATCTCGGCGGCCACGAAGTCGGGGTGATCCATCAGCGCGCGCAGGAAAGCGGTGTTGGTCTGGCAGCCGAGCAGCACGGTTTCCTCCAGCGCGCTGCGGGCGCGGGCGATGGCCTGTTCACGGTCGGCCCCCCAGACGATGAGCTTGGCGATCATCGGGTCGAAGGCCGCCGTGACCGCACCGCCCTCGACGACGCCGCCGTCCCAGCGCACGCGCTCGCCGGTCGGCGGGACCAGCCGCAGGATCGGGCCGGTGGTCGGCAGATAGCCAGCCGCCGGGTCCTCGGCGTAGATGCGCAGCTCGATGGCGTGGCCCGTCGTTGTGATGGCTGCCTGCTCCAGGTCGAGCACTTCGCCGGCCGCGATGGCGAGCTGCTTCGCCACGAGGTCGATGCCGGTGACTTCCTCGGTGACCGGATGCTCGACCTGCAGGCGGGTGTTCATCTCCAGGAAGAAGAATTCCCCGTTGCCGTAGATGAACTCGACCGTGCCGGCACCGCGGTAGCCGATGGCGCGCGCAATGCCGGCGGCGGTCTCGCTGATGTGCTCGCGCTCGGACTGCGACAGCACGGGCGCGGGCGACTCCTCGACGATCTTCTGGAAGCGGCGCTGCACCGAGCACTCGCGCTCGAAGACGTGCACGACATTGCCGTGGGCGTCCCCCAGCACCTGGACCTCGATGTGGCGCGGATTGTCGACAAAGCGCTCGACGTAGAGCCGCCCGTCGCCGAAGTAGCGCTGGCCCTCGCTGCGCGCGGTGGCGATCTCGGCTTCCAGCTTGTCCAGGTCGCGCACGATGCGCATGCCCTTGCCGCCGCCGCCGGCGGAGGGCTTGATGAGCAGCGGCGCGCCGACGGCGCGGGCGCGCTCATTGAAGTCTTCGGGGTTGTCGTCCTCGATGGCCGAGGGCGCGACGGGAAAGCCGCTCTTCTCGACGAAGCCGCGGGCGCGCACCTTGTCGCCCATCAGCTCGATCTGCTCGGGCTTGGGGCCGACGAAGGCGATGCCGGCGGCCTCGACGGCGCGCGCGAACTCGGCGTTCTCGGAGAGGAAGCCGTAGCCGGGGTGGATGGCGCCGGCGCCGGTCTTCTTCGCGGCCTCGACGATCTGCGCGCCGTCGAGATAGGCCGCAACCGGGGTCTCGCCGGTGATTTCCGCGGCGGCATCGGCAGCGGTCACCGCCGGACTGCCGCGGTCGGCGGCATGAAACACCACCGCCGCGCGGAGGCCGAGAGCATGCACGGTGCGGATCACGCGCAACGCGATCTCGCCGCGGTTGGCGACCAGCACCGTGTCGAAGGGCCAGGAGGGTTCGGATCTGCTCATCGTGGTTTCAGCCGTTGGCTCGCGAATCGTGGGGGTAGGGGATGCGGTCTCAGCGCGGCTCGATGCCGCGGCAGACGAGATCGGTGATCTGCTCGGCCAGCAGCCCAACCTGCAGCGCCCGACCGCGACCGAAGAGGAAGGACCAGCTGTGGTGCTCGATGCCGCCGTACACGGTGTCGCGCAGCAGCGCCACCGGCAGGTCGGCGCGGAAGTGCCCCTGCGTCATGCCGTCGCGCAGCACGTCGGCCAGCAGGCCGGTGTAGCGCTGGTTCTGCCGGTGCAGCACCGAGCCCTCGTAGTCGCGTTCGCCGCGCACCTCGCGGAACATCAGGCGACACAGCGGCGGGTCGTCGTGAATGGCCTGCAGATGCAGGCGGACCAGCGCCAGCAGCCCGGCTCGCGGCGTATCGGCCTCGCGGAGGGCGGTGCGGCCGCTTGCCAGCAGCGCCTCGTACCAGCGCGCCAGTACCGCCAGGAGCAGGTCGCGCTTGCTGTCGAAGTACTTGTAGATGGTGCCCTCGACCACATCGATGCGTGTCGCGATGCCGGCCACCGTGGTGGCATCGAAACCCTTCTCGGTGAAGGCGGCGCGTGCCGCCTCGAGGATGGTCTCGACGCGCTCGGCGCGCGGCATGCGCGCGGCGTGCTGGCGCTGGACGGGGCCGTCGCTCATCGCGCTAGCGCACCGGCCGCGTCTGGATGGGGCCAGGGATGAACCACAGATTCCACGGACTTCGGGGATTTGTTCCGGTGGCGCTGACGCAGTCAGCGCCCACCGGAGCCCGTGAAATCGGTGTGAATCCGTGAAATCTGTGGTTCAAACACTGCTTCATGCCTGCACCAGACCCTCATCGACCCAGGCTTTGGGCACGTGCACCGGACAATCCATGAGGATCTGCGCCAGCATCTTGCCCTGCGGGTCGTAGCGCAGACTGGCCGTGCCGCCGCCGCCGAGGGCCTGCTCGCAGTAGAAGTTCAGGCCGTCCAGACCCGGCCAGTCGAAGCGCGTGACGGCGCCTTCCAGCAGATGGCCCATCCAGGCGCGTACCGCGCCGCCGGTCAGCTCGGCCTGCAGCACGGGCAGGAACGCCGGCCGGCGCGCGAGCACGCCGATGTTGGCGCTGTCGCCCTTGTCGCCGCTGCGGCCGAAGGCGATCGCGCGCAGCGGGACTTCGACCATCTCGCCGTCCGGCTTCTCGCCGGCGCCCTTCGCGGCCGGCTCGACGGCGGCTAGCTGCCCGCCGGCAGGGATCTCGCAGGTCGTGCCGTCGACGGCCACCGGGACCTCGGTCTTGGCCAGCACGAAGGAGAACAGGCGCAGCAGCGGCGTCACCTTGGGGCGGCCGCCGGCGAAGCCGGTGATGCCCTGCGCCATGCTGGTGGCCGGCGGGATGAACTCGCGCGAGAAGATCTCGAGCGCATCGCGGCTGTCGTGGTGCACGGCGATCTTGAGGATGACTTCGCGCGTGTGCCGGCTCTGCGACCGGTCCCCCCAGTTGGCCTCGGCGCCCAGCGTCTCGACGTGGGCGCGGCGGTAGTCGCCCAGTCCGCGTCGCTCGAAGAGCCGGCGCGTGCGCTTGAGGATGGCCGCGGCCACGGCCTCGGCTTTCTCCACCGCCTCGGGGCCACCGATCATCATCGTGCCGGTGGCGCGGAAGCCGTCCTGGTAGGTGGCGCAGACCTTGTAGTCATCGCCCGGCGCGGCGCCCCGGCCGCCGCTGACCGCCACGCGATCGTCGCCCGCCTGCTCGCAGCGCACGTTGCGGAAGTCGCAGCACACATCGGGCAGCAGGTAGCGGCCGGGATCGCCGATCTCGTAGACGATCTGCTCGGCGACGGTCTCCGGCGTGATGCGCCCGCCGGTGCCGTCGGGCTTGGTCACCGTGAAGCTGCCGTCGGCGGCGACTTCGGCGATGGGGTAGCCCATGTCGTCCCACTGGTCCGCCACGGCGCGCCAGTCGGTGGTGATGCCGCCGGTGGCCTGTGCGCCGCATTCGATGACATGGCCCGCCAGGCTGCCCATGGCGAGCTGGTCGTAATCGGTGGCCGACCAGCCGAAGTGATGGATCAGCGGGCCCAGCGCCACCGCGCTGTCGACGCAGCGGCCGGTGATGACGATGTCCGCGCCGTCGGCCAGCGCCTTCGCGATGGGGAAGGCGCCCAGATAGGCGTTGATGCTCCACGGCTTCGCCGGGAAGGCGGTGCCGCTGAACATCTCGCGGATGTCGCGATTCTGCAGTTCGCCGGCGCGCTCGAGCAGATCGTCGCCGGTGACGATGGCCACCTTCAGGTCGACACCCTGCTCGGCCAGCTTGCTGTCGATGGCCGCCTTGCAGGCCGCCGGATTGACGCCGCCGGCGTTGCTGACCACCTTGATGCCCTGCGCCGCGACCTTCGCGGCCTGCGCGGCAACGACCGACGGAAAGTCGGTGGCGTAGCCGGCCTGCGGGTCCTTGGCGCGTGCCTTGGCCAGCAGCGACATAGTGATCTCGGCGAGGTAGTCGAAGACCAGCACGTCGATCTGCCCGCTGTCGACGAGCTGGCCGGTAGCCTCTGCGCTGTCGCCCCAGAAGCCCGAGGCACAGCCGATGCGCAGTGCCGTCCCGCTCATCGCCCCGTCCACTGCGGCGCGCGCTTCTCCTGGAATGCGCCCATGCCCTCGGTGGCGTCCTCGGTGGAGGACATCACCGGCACCATGGCCTGGGCGTACTCCAGCGCCTGCGGGAGCGTCATGTCGCGCATGGCGTGGAAGGCCTGCTTGCCGAGGCGCACCGCCGTCGGCGACTTGCCGACGGTGCGCTCCAGCAGCCAGTCCAGCTTGGTGTCCAGCTCCGCGCGCGGCACCACGTAGTTGAACACGCCCCATTCGAGCGCCTCGGCGGCGCTGAACTGCTCGCCGGTGATGCACATCTCCTGCAGCTTGCGCGCGGGCAGCATGCGCAGCATGTAGGGCAGGATCATCATCGGCGTCAGGCCGATCTTCGACTCGGTGGTGCCGATGCGGATATCGTCGGCCGCAACCGCCATGTCGCAGGCGCAGAGCAGCCCGAAGCCGCCGGCCATGACGTGGCCGTTGACGCGCGCGATCAGCGGCAGCGGGCACTCCTCGAGCTCCTTGAAGAGCTTCACGATGTAGTGCTTGGGCTGCGAGAAATCGACCGCGAAGGCGCCACCCTTGACGTTCCTGGCCAGGTCGGCGCCGGCGCAGAAGGCCTTCTCGCCGGTGCCGGTCAGCACGATGGCGCGGGCGCCCTCCGCCACTGCCTGGCGGATGCCGTCGCCGATGCGGGCGATGACTTCCTGATTGATGGCGTTGCGGCGTTCCTCGCGGTTGATGGTGATCCACTGCACCGCGTCGCGGCGCTTCACCAGGACGGATTCGGACATGCTGGGCTCCCCGGGAATCTGGACGGGACACACCGGATGGCGCGTCCCGACGGAAACGCTAGCAACGGCCCTGGTGAGTCCGCCTCACCCTTTTGCGCGAGATCGCCGGAGGAGGCGCCGGGTCATCCGTACAGGTCGCGCGTGGCCCTGCTGAAGAAGCGCGTGCGGGCACGGCTGCCGAACAGGCCGGACAGCACGTAGACCAGCCGATTGATCCGACCCGGCACGAAGCGGGGGCCACGACCCCGGGCCAGCGCATCGAGGGTCTGCGCCGCGACGGCCTCGGGTGTCATCGGCATCGCCTTGCGCTGCTTGTCGGCCGGGGTGTTCTGGCGGTAGGACGGGGTGCTGACGGCTCCGGCGATGCTGGCGAGCACGTGCACGCCGTCGTGACGCAGCTCCTCCCACAGGCTCTCGGCGAGGATGGTGTTGAAGGCCTTGCTGGCGGCGTAGCTGGCGATCAGCGCGGAGCCCTGCAGCGACGACATGCTCGACATCAGCACGATGCCGCCGCGACCGCGCGCGCGCAGCCTCGGAACCAGCACGTGGCAGGCCGCGACGGGGCCGCGGCAGTTGACGTCGACGATGCGCCGGTGCGCATCGAGTGGCGCATCGGCGAAGGGCTGGATGCGCGTGGCGGCGGCATCGTAGACCAGCAGCCCGACATCGCGTCCGGCAACGGCCGCGCGCAGCTGCGCCTCGACATCGTCGGCGGCGAGATCGAGCACCACGGGGTGCGCCGCGACGCCGTGCGCGCTGCGCAGCGCGGTCGCGACGGCTTTGAGCGGCTCGCCGCGCCGCGCCAGCAGGAGAATGTCCAGACCGCGCGCCGCCAGTGCCTCGGCGTAGGCTCGGCCCAATCCTTCCGAGGCGCCCGCGACGACGGCCCACGGACCGAAGGTGTGGCGGAAATCGGTGCGGTTCATGCGGCGGGCTCCTCGAAGGGGGAGCGTCGATCGTCGGACGGCACGACCGCGGGCGCCTCGTCCGTTTCCGGGTGATGCGTGGCTTCACAACGTGCAAGATGAGGCGCCCGAAACCAGTGATATCGGATGTCCATGCAGGGAAGGGTCTGCCTCATTACCGGTCCCACCAGCGGGATCGGTCGTGCCACGGCGCACGCGCTGGCCGAAGCCGGCGCCGCTCTGCACCTGATGTGCCGGGATGCGGCAAGGGGGGAGGCGCTGGCGAAGGAGCTGCGCGCTGCCGGGGCCGTGGATGCACGCGTGTGGGAGGCGGATCTGACCCGCCAGGCCGCTATCCGCTCGGCGGCGGCGGCCTTCCTGCAGATGGGCGGTCCGCTGCATGTGCTGATCCACAATGCCGGTGTCGTGAATCTCGAACGGCGTGAGACGTCCGACGGCATCGAGGAAACACTGGCGGTCAATCATCTGGCGCCCTTCCTGCTCACCGAGCTGCTGCGCCCGCGATTGGTCGAGAGCGCGCCCGCACGCGTGGTGACGGTGGCCTCGAACGCCCACGGCTTCGTGCGCGGCTTCCGGGCCGACGATCCGGAGTATCGCCGCGGTGCCTATCGCGCGCTCACCGTCTACGGCCATTCCAAGCTCTGCAACATCCTCTGGACGCGCTCGCTCGCCGGACAGCTGGGCGGCACCGGCGTCACCGCCAACTGTCTCCATCCGGGCGCGGTCGCGACATCGCTGGGGACCAACAACGGGCGCATCGGACGCGTCGCGATGGCAACGCTGCGTCCCTTCTTCCGCAGCCCCGAGCGCGGGGCGCGCACATCGGTGTACCTCGCCACATCGCCGGAGGTGGCGGACACCTCGGGCGCTTACTTCATCGACTGCCGGCAGCGGCGGCCCAAGCCCGGTGCCGAGGACGCGGTCGCCGCCAAGGCGCTGTGGTCGTGGAGCGAGCGCGTGACGGGTCTGCTGCCCAACGGCTGCGGCGCCTAGCGGCGCGGCCGGGAGCTCGACGCCGTGCCCGGCATGTTTTAACTTATGTCAAAGTAAAAGGGAGGGCCTGATGCGCGCGCATCGCGAGGAGACCGGACGCGCCCCTCATACCCGGAGCCCGATGGCGGTCGCGCTGATCGGCGCGCTGCTGGGACTGGCGGCGTGCGGTGGAGGAGGAGCCGGCGGACATGGCGCTGCTCCGGACGACGGTGGCGAACCGTCCCCCGGAGGGAGTGACGGAACCGATGATCTGGGCGGAGTCGGAGCGGGCGGCGATCATCTGGCCGCGTGCGACCGTCCGGTCGATGCCGCCTCGCCGGTGCTCGCCAACGGCTTCGCGGCCGATGCCGCCAATACCCGCCGCTACCCGTCGCGGATCGACGCCGACAACGTGAGTGGCCTCGAACCGGCGCTGATCCACGTTGCGTCCGGCGTCACCGAGCGCCGCGGCGCGGCGGCCGTGACCGAGCAGACCGTCTACCTGGCCGCCGGACGCGACGTGGTCGCGATGGACCGCATGACCGGCTGCGAGTACTGGCGGTACCGGGTGCCGGATCCGGTTGCGCATCCCGGCATGCCCAATGCGGTGCGTTCATCGGCGGTGCTCCACGTGCCCGCCACCTCCGCGCACGCGGCCATGGTCGTGGTCGGTGACGCACACGGCACGGTACATGCGCTCGAAGCCGCCGACGGATCGCTGGTGTGGTCGCGCTTCGCGGGCACGGATCCGGAGCACCACATCATCACCGGTGCACCGCAGGCGCACGACGGCACCCTGATCGTCCCGGTATCGAGTCGCGAGGTCCTGTCGACGCCGACCGAACTGCTGCGACCCTGCTGTACCAGCCACGGCATCGTGCGCGCCCTGGACGTGGCCACCGGCGCGGTGGAGTGGACCTATCACACCACTGCCGATGCCGTACGCAATACCGCCAGCGGCCAGTTCGCGCCGAGCGGCGCCACCGTCTGGGGCACGCCCGCGATCGACGCCGCCGGCTCGCAGGTGATCATCGGGACGGGCCAGAATCTCTCGCATCCGACCACCGAGACCTCGGATGCCATCATCGCGCTCGACCTTGATACCGGCGAGCGCCGCTGGCTGTTCCAGGCCACCACCAACGATGCCTGGAACGCCGCGTGCTTCTCGGCGCCCTCGCTTTCGCGCGACTGCGGCACGCCGGCGGGTTACGACTTCGACTTCGGCGCCCCGCCCATCGTCGTGCGTCGCGCGGCGGGTGATCGGGTGCTGGCCGGGTCCAAGAACGGAGTCGTCTACGCGCTCGACCCGGATTCGGGCGGCGTGCTGTGGCAGCGGCGCATCGGTGTCGGCGGCGCCCTCGGCGGCATCCACTGGGGCATGGCGGTGGATGACGAGCGGATCTACGCGGCCGTGGCCGATGCCACCGTGGACAAATCCGGTGGCGGCCTTCTCGGCGGGTTGCTGGCGCCGGCCGGGATCACCCCCGTGCCCAACGGCCGTCCGGGCATCTACGCGCTGGACATCGACAGCGGAGCGGTGATCTGGGAGCGCCATCCCCGTCATACCCGTGACGGCACGTCCTACGACTCGATTCACTCGGCGGCGCTGACGGTCACCAATGACGTGCTCTTCGCCGGCTCGCTCGACGGCGTCGTGCGTGCGTTGCGCACCAGCGACGGCGAGACGCTGTGGTCCTTCGATACGGCACGTCCCGTCGACGGGGTCGGTGGCGTGACCGGGCAGGGCGGGGAAATCGATTCGGTGGGCGCGGTGGTGGCCGGCGGCGACGTGCTGGTCAATTCCGGCTACGACACCTTCGGGAGCCCCAACGCCTATCAGGCCGGGCCCGGCAACGCGCTCTTCGTGTTCCGTCTGCCGGAGGAGTGAGGCGCGGACCCTGTCGGCGTCGGAGGGGCGGATGCGCCGGGGTTGTGACGGGCGCAGCCGGTGAAGGTGAACGCGGTGCGCCGGGCACCGCATACCGGGGGAATGCGATCCGCACCGGACCGCATGGAGAGGGGGAGGGATGATGAGAAGTCTGCTGTCCGGCGCCGCACCGCTGTGCGTTGCCCTGATGCTGCTGACCGGATGCGGTTCGGGGAGTGGTGACGGTGCCGTCGCCGTGGCGCCGGAGCCGACCGACGTGCGCGGTGGCCTTTGCGCCACGCCGGTGGACCGCGGATCGGCTCTGCTGCGCTCGGGTGCGGCGGCGGACCGCGTCAACACGGGCAACCAGCCCTCCGCCATTCACGCCGGCAACGTCGCGCGGCTGGAGCCGCATTTCGTGCATGTCGCGGCCGGCGCCCGCGAGAAGCGCGGCGCCCCGGCGATGACCGAGCAGGCGATCTTTCTCGCTGCCGGGCGCGACGTCGTCGCGATCGATCGTCGCAGCGGCTGCGAGTACTGGCGGCACAGCGTCGAGCGTCGACCCGACGGGGCGGGCCCCACGCGGCGCGACAACGTCCTGCGCTCGGCCTCCATTCTCCACGAGCCCGCCCGCGACGGCCGGCCGCCGGTGGTGGCGGCGGCGGACGCGTACGGCCATGTGCATGTCCTCGACGCCACCGACGGTCGCCCGCTCTGGTCCGCATTCGTCGGCACCGAGCCCGGCGCCCACCGCGTCACCGGCGGCATGCAGATCCACGACGGTGTGCTGCTGGTGCCGCTGTCCAGCAGCGAGGTCGGCCGCATCGCCGTGGAACTGTTGCAGCCCTGCTGCCGGACGCACGGCATCCTGGCGGCGGTCGACCTGTACGACGGCACCGTGCGCTGGCGCCACCACACCACCGGGGAGGCGAGCTTCCAGCTCGGCTCGGGGCAGTTCGCACCCAGCGGCGCGGCGATCTGGTCGACGCCGGCCATCGACGCGGCGCGCAACCGCGTCTACATCGGTACCGGGCAGAACTTCTCGCGCCCGACCACCGAGACTTCGAACGCCATCATCGCGCTGGATCTCGACAGCGGCGAGCAGCTCTGGCACTTCCAGTCGACGCCGGACGACGCCTGGAACGTGAGCTGCGAGACCCGCCTCGCGGGCCTGCTGCACTGTGCGCGGCCGGTGGGTCCCGACTTCGACTTCGGGGCGCCGCCGATCCTGACGGCGATGCCGGGCGGCGGCGACGTCATCATCGCCGGCGCCAAGAACGGCACCGTGTACGCGCTCAACCCGGATACCGGTGCGCTGCGCTGGTCGCGTCCCGTCGGTCGCGGCGGCGCGCTGGGCGGCATCCACTGGGGCATGGCCGTTGACGGCGAGCGGGTCTATGCCGCGGTCAGCGACACCACCATCCGGAAGAAGGACGCGTTCCGCAGCGGCGAGTCGCCGGGACTCGCCGAGATGCAGCAGGTGGAAGGCGCCACCTCGGGCATCTACGCGCTCGACCTGCGCAACGGCAACGTGCTCTGGTCGCACCATCCGCAGCATCGGCGGGGCGACGGTCTCCGCGACTCGATCCACTCGGCCGCGGTCACCGTGACCAACGATGTGCTCTTCGCCGGCTCGCTGGACGGCGTGCTGCGCGCCCTGCACGTCCACGACGGGCGGGAGCTGTGGTCCTTCGACAGCGATATCGCGGTCCGCGGTGTCAACGGGGTCGACGGCGAGGGCGGCGAGATCGACTCGGCCGCACCGGTCATCGCCGACGACACCCTGCTGCTCAACTCGGGCTACGCCACCTTCGGCGGCGCCGATGCCTACAAGGCGGGACCCGGCAACGCGCTGTTCGTCTTCCGGCTCGCCGAGTGACGCGGCGCGGTCTCAGGCCTTCAGGCGGTAGCCGGTGCGGAAGATCCAGTGGATGGCGATCAGGCACAGGATCATGAAGACCATCGTCATGCCCAGGCTGAGCCCCACGTGCACGTCGGCGCTGCCGGTGAAGCTCCAGCGGAAGCCGCTCACCAGGTAGACCACCGGATTGAACAGGGTCACCGTCTGCCAGAACGGCGGCAGCATGCTGATCGAGTAGAAGGTGCCGCCCAGGAAGGTCAGCGGCATGACCACCATGAGCGGCACGATCTGCAGCTTCTCGAAGCCGTCCGCCCAGATGCCAATGACGAAGCCGAGCAGACTGAAGGTGACCGCGGTGAGTACCAGGAAGGTCGCCATCACCAGCGGATGCGCGATCTGGTAGTCGACGAAGAAGCGCGCCGTGATCAGGATCAGCAGCCCCAGGATCAGCGACTTGGTCGCCGCCGCGCCGACGTAGCCGATCACGATCTCCACCGCCGACACCGGCGCCGAAAGTACTTCGTAGATCGTGCCCGAGAAGCGCGGGAAGTAGATACCGAAGGAGGCGTTGGAGATGCTCTCGGTGAGCATCGACAGCATGATCAGGCCGGGCACGATGAAGGCGCCGTAGTCGACGCCGTCGATGACACCGATGCGCGAGCCGATGGCGGTGCCGAAGACCACGAAGTAGAGCGTCGTGGACAGCACCGGGGTGGCGACGCTCTGCAGCAGCGTGCGCCCGGTACGGGCCATCTCGAAGCGATAGATGGCGCGGATGGCGTGGAAGTTCATGCGCGTTCCCGGACCAGGTTGACGAAGATGTCCTCCAGCGAGCTCTGGCGCGAGTGCAGATCCTTGAAGTCGATGCCGTGCGCGTCGAGCCGGCGCAGCAGCTGGGCTATGCCGGTGTGCTCGCACTGCGCATCGAAGCTGTAGATGAGCTCGCTGCCGTCCTCGGACAGCGTCAGCGGCTCGTCGGCGAAGACGTCGGGGATCGCATCGAGCGGGGTCTGGAGGTGCAGGCGCAGCTCCTTGCGGCCGAGCTTGCGCATCAGGGTGTGCTTGTCCTCGACCAGCACGATCTCGCCGCGGTTGATGACGCCGATGCGGTCGGCCATCTCCTCGGCTTCCTCGATGTAGTGCGTGGTCAGGATGATGGTCACGCCGCCCGCGCGCAGGCCGCGCACCATCTCCCACATGTCGCGCCGCAGCTCGACATCGACGCCGGCGGTGGGCTCGTCGAGGAACAGGATGCTGGGCTCGTGCGACAGCGCCTTGGCGATCATCAGGCGGCGCTTCATGCCGCCGGACAGCGTCAGGATCTTGTTGTCGCGCTTGTCCCACAGCGAGAGGTCGCGCAGCACCTTCTCGAGGTGCGCGTCGTCGCGCGGCTTGCCGAACAGACCGCGCGAGAAGCGCACCGTGCTCCACACCGTCTCGAAGGCGTCGGTGGTCAGCTCCTGCGGGACGAGGCCGATCCTGGAGCGCGCGGCGCGGTAGTCGGTGACGACATCGTGGCCGTCGGCGAGTACGCGACCTGCGCTCGGCGTGACCAGCCCGCAGATGATGCTGATGAGCGTGGTCTTGCCGGCGCCGTTGGGGCCGAGCAGCGCGAAGATCTCGCCCTCGCGGATGGCGAGATCGATGTCGCGCAGGGCGACGAAACCGGAGGCGTAGGCCTTGTTCAGCCCCTCGACCTGGATGATGGCGCTCACTCGCGGCTCCTGCGGCGTGGTCGGTCGCGGCGCATTGTGCGCCAATGACGGAATCGGCGACGGTGCGGATACGCCCGTCCCGTCCCGCTGGTCGATCGGGGCGGGCCCGGATCGACCGCCGGTGCGCGCTCAGTCGGTGTCCGGCACCAGCACCAGCTTGCCCTGGGTGTCGCCGCCGCCCAGCATGCGCTGCGCATCCGCCGCCTGCGCCAGCGGCAGCCGCGCGCCGATCAGCGGGTCCAGCGTGCCCTCGGCCAGCATCGCGACCAGCGCGGCGAGATCGGCGCGATAGGCGTCCGGACGCTCGCGCCGCCAGCTGTCGACGTTGTAGCCGATCACGCCCTTGACGTCGGTGAGCAGGCGCATCGGCGTGAACCGCGGCGCGCGCAGCAGGGACGACAGCGCGCTGCGCGGGCCGACGCGCCCGTTCGACGCCACCGACAGCGCGCCCCGTAGCAGACCACCACGCCGGTCGGACGCACCACGTCCCAGGAGCGCCGGGTTTCCGGGCCGCCCACGGCGTCCAGCACGGCATCGACGCCACGTCCGTCCGTCAGTACCCGGACCCGGTCCGCGACATCCTCGCTGCGATAGTCGATCGGTACCCCGCCGAGCGCGCGGACGCGCTCGTGCTTGGCGGCCGAGCACAGTCCGATGACGCGGATGCCGGCCGCCCGCGCCAGCTCCAGCACCGCGGTGCCGACGCCGCCGGCGGCGGCGTGGATGAGCACGCTGTCCCCGGCCTCCAGGCGGGCGACGCGGTGCAGCATCTGCCGGGCGGTGAGGTAGTTCAGGACCAGTGCCACCGCTTGCGCCGGGTCGGCGCCGTCGGGCACCGGCACGCACTGATCGGCCGGCAGCGTGCGGTGCAGCGCGTAGCTGCCGTGCACGGTGAGCGCCGCCACGCGCGAGCCGACGGTCAGCTCGACGCCGTCGCCGACGGCCTCGATCTCGCCCACGATGTCGTAGCCCGGCGTGCGCGGCCAGGGTAGATCGATGGGGTACACCCCCTCGCGGATCATGAGGTCCGCGAAGGCCACGCCCGCGGCGAGCATGCGCACGCGCACCTCGCCCGGGCCGGGTCGCGGCACGGTCACGTCCTGCATCGCGAGACGCTCCGGTCCGCCGCGCTTCGCCGCGACGACCGCCTTGCTGGACAGTGCTCCGTCGGCCATGTCGTGTCTCCCTGGGAGGTGGGGCTCACCCGAAGGGGGGAGTATGCCCGCGGCGCGAGGCGCTAGCGTGGCAGGCCGGAACGCCGGGGAGACCACGACCATGACCGACCACGAGCGCGAACGGCGCATCGACGCGCTGCTCGACAGGCAGGCGATCACCGATCTCGTGCACGCCTATGCCAATGCCGCCGATCGGCACGACCACGACAAGATGCGGGCGCTCTACCACCCGGATGCCATCGACGATCACGGCCATTTCGCCAGGGGGCCGGCGATGGACTTCATCGACAAGCTGCCCGAGATCCAGCGGGCGATGGCGATCCTGCACCACAACGTCACCACCGTGAACATCAAGCTCGACGGCGATCGCGCCGAGGGCGAGATCTACATCCTGGCCATGCACCAGGTGCGTGCCGAGGACCGCCTCTTCGACGTGCTCATCGGTGGACGCTACTTCGATCGCTACGAACGGCGCGACGGTGTCTGGAAGTTCAGCTACCGCGCCATCGTCGCGGACTGGTGCTGGCCGTCGGATCCCTCGGCCATCGATCTGTCGCACCCCTTTCTCGAGGGCGCCCACATCGGGTGCCCCGGACCCGACGATCCGTCGTACGGATTCTTCGACCGCTTCCGGCGGGGCGAGCGCTGACGCCGCGCTACCGCCCCGGTTCTGGCGCGGTCCGCCGATAGGCCGAGTGCGCCGCGAGCTCGTCGCGCCCCTGGGATACCGCGGCGCGCTCGCGCTCCAGGAAGCGCGCGACCGCGTCGTGCAGGCGGGGCTCGGACAGCCAGTGCATGCTGCGCGTGATCACCGGCTCGAAGCCGCGCAGCAGCTTGTGCCCGCCCTGCGCGCCGGCATCGAAGGCGGCGAGTCCCTGGTCGATGGTGTACGCGATGCCCTGGTAGTAGCAGGTCTCGAAGTGCAGGCTGTGGTAGTCGGCCTCGGTGCCCCAGTGGCGCCCGTAGAGCGTGTCGCCGCCCTGCACGCACAGCGCGCACGCGACGATGCGGCCCTCGTGCCGCGCCAGCACCACCCGCACCGGCGTTCCGGGCACCGCGCCGTAGCGCAGCCAGAAATCGAAGGTCAGGTAGGGGGGCTGTCCGCGCAGATGATAGGTGTGCGCGTACAGCGCATAGACGCGCTCCCAGGTGGCGTGGTCGAGGGTGTCGCCGGGCACCGTCTCGAAGCCGATGCCAGCCTCCTCGTGGACGCGGCGGCGCTCCCGGCGGATCTTCTTGCGGCGGGCGCTGCTCAGCGCGGCGAGATAGTCGTCGAAGTCGGCGTACCCCCGGTTCGCGAAGCGGAACTGGAGATCCTGCCGTTCCAGGAAGCCGGCCTCGCGGAGGGCGTTCGCATCCGCTTCCAGGGCGAACAGCGTGTGGATCGAGGACAGGCCTTCCGACTCCGCGGCTGCGCGCAGCGCCCGGCCCAGTGCCGCGCGCGCGGTCGGGTCCCGGGCGCCGAGACGCGGTCCTGCGCTGGGCGTGAAGGGAATTGCGCACAGGCCCTTGGGGTAGTAGTCGTGGCCGATCCGCTGAGCGGCGCGCGCCCACTCGAAGTCGAAGACGAACTCGCCGTACGAGTGATGCTTGCGATAGTGCGGCGCTGCCGCTATCGGCGTGCCGGCGTCATCGCGCACGACGATGTGCGCGGGCTCCCAGCCGGTCTCGGGCGCGACGCTACCGCTGTCCTCCAGCGCGGCGAGAAAGGCATGGCGCGTGAACGGGTAGGCGGGATCGAAGAGCGCGTCCCACTCGGTCGCGTCGATCTCTCCGATCCCGCTGAGCTGCGTCCATGGCACGCGCCCGGGAGCCGCCGGAGGCGGTCAGTGAACCACCAGCTCGGACGAGCCGGTTTCGCGCAGGGCCCACTGGATGCAGGCGTCGTACTCGAAGGGATCGACCTGATCGTTGTCCCCTTCCGGTGCCTCGGCGCCGGAGAAGGCGCCATGGTCGTCGAAGCGCAGGCAGGCGATGCCGGTCTGCACGCGGATCTCGTGCCCGTTGGACTGATCGAGCGAGATCTGCACGTAGCGCAGACGCGAACTCGCGTACTCGGGTAGACGGAACTGACCCGACGCCACGCGCGCGGCAGCGTCAGCGCTGAACTCGCGCACGTCGCCGTCCGGTGTCAGGACGAAGTGCTTGACTTCGGTATTCATGCCGGTCCCTCCGCTGGTGAAATCCTCGATCACGGTGTTCTCCCGAATGTGGGGGTGTTTCCGACGACTTCAAGGGTGCGCTCGGTGCGCTCTCGCCACGGTTGCTGTCGATATACTCCTTTGACGCCGAAAGGTGGCGCCTTGTTCAATCCGCGCCGCGCTGGTCGCGACGCCGCCATTCACCTCCGAGATCAAAGCAAGCCACGTGCCACAGCAGCAACGCACCGAGAGCGCGCGTTCCGTGCCGCAGCGACTGGAGCGCCTGTCGCGCGAGGCGCTACTGCTCGTGCTGTTCGGGTTCACGCTGTCGCTGCTCCTGGCGCTGTTCAGCTTCCACCCGGACGACCCCGGCTGGTCTTCGACCGGGACCGGCGAGCCGGTGCGCAATCTGTTCGGTCCGGTGGGGGCGTGGGTCGCCGATGTGCTGCTCTCGCTGTTCGGGTATGTCGCGCTGATCGCGGCGGTGGCGGCGGTGCTGCTGCTGGTGCGGTCGTGGCGACGCGGGCACCGGGAAGCGGAGCCGGTCGACGACGGAGAGGCGGCGCCCGGATTTGCACCCGGCGTCGTGCTGCGCGTCATGGCCGCGGTGTTCGCGCTGGCTTCCGCGGCCGCGCTGTGCGCGCTGCACACGGCGGCCGATCCGGCCCTGGTGCCGCAGGGGGCCGGCGGCATCGTCGGTGCCGAGCTGGCGGGCGCGCTGCGCGACCTGCTGAACCCGGTCGGCGCGAGCCTGCTGCTGTTCATCGTGCTTGCCGCGGCGCTGCCCATCGCGGCCATGTTCTCATGGCTGGCGCTGTTCGACCGGGTCGGCAGCAGCGTGCTCGGCAGCATGCGGGCGCTGGGTGCGCGCGTTGCGCGCGCGCGGGCGGACCGCGCCGCCGCGCGCGCCGCGGCACCCGAGCCGGCGGTGGCCGCGCCGGCACCGCGTGCGGCGCCCAGCGTCGATGCGCCGCCCGCCGACGCCAGGGCCGCGACCCGGAGCCGCAAGTCGCGCCGCAAGGCCGCGAAGAGCGCGCCCGCCGAGCCCCGGGAAGAGCAGCTGTCGCTCGCCATCGA
>NZ_JAGLEJ010000006.1 GCF_023145115.1 Algiphilus sp. | reverse complement strand
TACACCACGGCTAGGGACACGACCCGAAACCGGCTGCGGGACGCCGGGCGCCTGTCGTGCCCGGGCCTGCTCGCCCTTGCGCTCGCGGCCTGCGGCGGCTCGCAGGCGCCGACATCCGCCGACGTACCGGCCGACGCACCCGGAACGGCACCACCGCGCACGGTGGCCTGCGGCCCGGACAGCGCGCCCGAAACCGATCTGCAGGGACGCGTCCCGCGCGCCGACCGCGACAGCGGGCGCAATCTCGAGGCCTATTCCTGCAACCTGCGGCTGGTGGGGCAGTACCAGGGCCAGGGCGCGTCGGTGGTCAGTGCGTCCAGCGGCGACTGCGCCTACATGTCGAGCGGACCGGTCGCGGCGGTGCTCAGCACCACGCCCGGCATGCAGGTGGTGGATGTCTCCGACCCGACGGACCCCCAGTTCGCCGGCCACCACGCCAGCCCCGGCATGCTGCTCGGCACCTGGGAATCGCTCAAGGTCAACGAAGCGCGCGGCCTGCTCGGCGGCGTCGCGGTGGGCGTGCTGAGCGCGCCCGGCTTCTTCGACGTCTACGACATCAGCGACGACTGCGCCAATCCGATCCATCGCAACGGTCTGCTGGGCACCTCGCTGGAGCTCCCGTCCAACGTGCTCGGCCACGAGGGCAACTGGTCGCCGGACGGGCGCACCTACTGGTCGACGGGCCTGATCGCCGGCAGCATCACCGCCATCGACGTCGAGGAGCCGAGCCAGCCGCGCATCCTCTACACCGGCCTGCGCGGCTTCCCGGCCAACCACGGGGTCGAGTTCAGTCCCGACGGCAACCGCATGTATCTGGCCACCTGCCTCCCGGGCGGGATCATCACGCTCGATGTCAGCGCCATCCAGAACCGCGAGCCGGTCCCGGTGGTGCGCCAGGTCAGCCGCATCACCTGGAACCCGCGGAGCTGCGCGCAGCACGCACTGCCGGTGTTCTTCGACGGCGAGCCGCACCTCATCGCCGCCGACGAGTTCGCCGCCGAGGGCGTGCGCATCATCGACATCAGCGACGAGACCGCGCCCGAGGTCATCACGCACATCCAGCTCGAGATCCAGCAGCCCGAAAACGCCGCGCTGCGCCAGGAGGACGTCGCCAGCAACGGTGCCTTCGGCTACGAGGCGCACTACTGCACCGTCGACCGGCCCGAGAATCCCACCGCGCTGGCGTGTGGCTACTTCAACTCCGGCATCCGGGTGTTCGACATCCGCAATCCGCGCGACCCGGTGGAGATCGCCTACTTCAATCCGCCGGCGCGGCCCGACGATGCGCCGCGCCTGCACGGCTCGCTGCACGCCTGGGGCGGCGGCATCCTGCCGCACATCTCCGATCAGAATGCGTCCGGCACGGCGCCGGGGTCGCTGGTGCCCTACGTGCTGCGCTACGTGGCATCGGTGCCCGAGCTGCTGTCGCTGGGTCTCGGCGTCGTCCACGGCGAGATGAGCGCGGACTGGTGCAGCTCGCCGCCGCGCTTCGTCGACGACCAGCTGTGGGTGACCTGCATGGACAACGGTTTCATGGTGCTGGAGTTCACCAACGGCGTGTACCCGCTGGCCGACGCGCGCTCGTGAAGGCGGCGGGCTGGCTCCCGGTCGCCGTCGTCGGTCTCGGCCTCGCGCTGGTCGTCTGGTTCCGGCCCGTGGCGGACCCGCCGGCGGCCGGCGCGCCCGGTGTCATCGACATCGGCTTCGCGCAGCACATGAGCCAGCACCACGATCAGGCGCTCATGCTGGTCGATGTCTTCCTGCAGGGGCACGAGACCGAACTGGCGCCGTTCGCGAAGCGCATCCGCGAGGCGCAGCTGGTGGAGATCGGCCAGATGCGCGGCTGGCTCGCGCTCTGGGACGAGCCGCTGGCGCCGGAGCGCCGCGCAATGGACTGGATGCTGGCCGGCAGTACCCCGCCGGATGACGCCCTGCGGGCCTATCTGCTGAGCTGCGAGGCCTCGCCCAGCGGCATGCCCGGTCTTGCCACCACCGCCGAGGTGCGCGCACTGACCGAGGCCGAGGGCGAGGCGCGCGATCGTCGCTTCCTGCAACTGATGCAGCGTCATCACGAGGGTGGCCTGCCGATGCTCCGCTTCGCGACCGAGGAAGCGGGTCACCCCGCCGTGCGCCAGTTGGCCGAGCGCATGCTCGTCGACCAGACCCGGGAGCTGGCCCGGATGCGATCCAGTCCGCTGCTGGCCGGGCGGAGCGACTGAAGCCGGCCGCGCCGGACCGCGAATTGAACGGCCGGATCCGGATGGCGGGTCGCGCCGGCGCGACCCACGATGGCGCTTCCATTCCTCCCGGAGAGCGCCATGCCGTCTGATCCCGTGCGAGTGCCGCTATCGCCCCGACGTGCGCCGGTGGCACCATCCTCATCCCCATCCCCGGCGGCAACCGGTGCCGCCGCGCCGGAACCGCCGACTGCCGAAACCCGGGGCCCGACCATGCTCGACGAGGAACGCTGCTGGCAGGCGATATGCGCGCGCGACGCCGGGCAGGACGGCTGCTTCGTCTACGGCGTCGTCACCACCGGTGTCTACTGCCGGCCGTCGTGCGCCACGCCGCGGCGCGCGCTGCGCCGCAACGTGCGCTTCTTCGTCTCGTCCGCCGAAGCCGAGCGCGCCGGCCTGCGCGCCTGCAAGCGCTGCCGGCCGGACGGTGACGCAGCGGATCCGATCGCCGGCCTGTGCCGCGACATCGCGTCGTGTCCCGACGAAGCGGGCACGCTGGCGGCGATGGCCGCGCGCGTGCACATGAGCCCGTCCACGCTGCAGCGCCGCTTCAAGGCCCGTGTCGGCGTGACCCCGCACCAGTACGCCGAGGCATGCCGTCGGCAGGCGCTGCGCCGCGGGCTTCGGGAGTGCGGCTCGGTGACCGAGGCCATCGCCGACGCGGGGTACGGATCGGCCAGCCGGGTCTACGAGCATGCCGCGACGCACCTCGGCATGACGCCGCGGCAGTATCGCGACCGCGGCAGGGGCGTCGCGATCTCCTGGGCGGTGGCCGATACGCCGCTGGGGGCGCTGATGCTCGCCGCCACCGACCGCGGGCTGTGCTTCGCGCAGTTCGGCGACGATGAAACCGAGCTGTGCACGCGCCTGCGCGCCGAGTACCCGGAAGCCGATCTGTCCCCCATGCCCGCTGCCATGGGCGCGCGCTTCGAGGCCTGGCGCGCTGCGCTCGCGGATCATCTCGCCAGCGGCGGACCGACGCCGACGCTGCCGCTCGACGTACGCGGCACGGCCTTCCAGATCCGCGTCTGGCGCTATCTCCTCGACATCCCGTCCGGCAGGGTGCTTTCCTACGCCGAGGTGGCGCGCGGCGTCGGTGCCCCCGAGGCGGTGCGCGCCGTGGCCGGGGCCTGCGCGCGCAATCCGGTCGCGCTGCTCATTCCGTGCCATCGCGTCATCCGTGGTGACGGCGGGCTCGGCGGCTATCGCTGGGGGCTGGCGCGCAAGCGCGCGCTGCTCGATGCCGAGCGGCGCGCGGCCAGAGCGGCGCCGTGATCGCGGACCGGCTGCAGGCGTTCGACTGGCGGGCGGTGACGGAAGCGCTCGACGCCGGCGGAACCGCCCTCCTGCCCGGACTGCTGTCCGCGACCGACTGCGAGCGATTGCGCGCGCTCCACGACGATGCCGATCGCTTCCGCTCCCGCGTCGTCATGGCGCGGCACGGCTTCGGCAGCGGCGAGTACCGCTACTTCCGCTACCCGCTCCCGGAGACCGTGGCAGCACTGCGTGCCGCGATCTATCCACGGCTCGCCGGGCTGGCCAACGAATGGCAGGCGCGCATGGGCGGCATCGCGGACTTCCCGGATACGCACGACGCCTATCGCGCGCGCTGTCATGCGGCGGGGCAGACCCGCCCGACGCCGCTGCTGCTGCGCTATCGCGAGAACGACTACAACTGCCTGCACCAGGACCTGTACGGGGCGCACTGCTTCCCGCTCCAGGTGATCGTGCAGCTGTCGGAACCCGGAACGGACTTCACCGGCGGCGAGCTGGTCGTCACCGAGCAGCGTCCGCGCATGCAGTCGCGCGCCGAGGTGCTGCCGCTGTCGAGAGGCGACGCCGCGGTGCTGGCGGTCAGCCAGCGGCCGCGTCGCGGTCGGCGCGGCGACCACCGCGTGACCATGCGTCACGGCGTCAGTCGGGTACGCAGCGGCGAGCGCATGGCGCTCGGCATCATCTTCCACGACGCTGCCTGATGGCGGACCTGTTCGCCGAATCGCTGCGCGAGGTCCGGCTCCAGTGCGGCGCATGGCTGTTCGGCGGTTTCGCGGCATCGCGGATGCCGGCGCTGATCGCGGCGCTGGATGCCGTCACTTCGGCGGCTCCGTTCCGCCACATGGAGACGCCCGGCGGTCGACGCATGTCCGTGGCCACCACCGGCTGCGGGGCGGTCGCGTGGGTGTCCGACGGGGGTGGCTACCGCTACAGTCCGCACGATCCGGAGAGCCGGCAGCCCTGGCCCGCGCTGCCCGATGCCTTCCGGACACTGGCGCACGGCGCCGCGGAATTGGCCGGGTTCCCCGGCTTCGAGCCCGATACCTGCCTGATCAATCGCTACGCTCCGGGCGCCCGGCTGAGCCTGCACCGCGATGTCGACGAGCGCGATTTCGGTGCCCCCATCGTGTCGGTCTCGCTCGGCCTGCCGGCAACCTTCCTCTTCGGCGGCCCCCACCGTGGCGATGTCGCTCAGCGCGTGCCACTCGCGCACGGGGATGTCGTGGTCTGGGGCGGCGCGGTACGCCGCCACTATCATGGTGTCCTCCCGGTGGCCGACGGACGGCATGCGCTGCTCGGTCGCTGCCGGGTCAATCTCACCCTGCGCAAGGCGCGCTAGCGCCGCGGGACATCGGAGCGCGGCCTCACGCGCGTCGCTCGGGCACTACCGTGCGGCGAATTCCTACGTACGCGCGCGCTCGCGCTTGCTAGCCTGTGAATCCGTCACGCGGCCCCGCCCGGCCGCACGGCGTCCATCGACCGTTTCGCAGCAACCGTGCGGCTTCTGACCGGCCGCACCCGGGGTCGCGCTTGGCGCGGCGAGGTGAATCATCGTGCCGATCCGTTCATCGGCCGCAGTGCTCGTGGTGATCGCGGCGGCCAGCGCAGGCTGGTCGGTGCCCGTCGCTGCGCAATCCGTACCCGACCTCGGCATCGACTGGGGGCGCGCGACCGACGGCGCCAGCATGGCGCTGCGCGGCGCGCCGGTCGATCTGTCGGTGACCTCGAGCGCGCGGACGCGCGACGATCTCTGGCTGCACCCGGTGCCGAGGGGATTCGACACCACCGACCATCGCGTGCACGGCGATCTCGGATGGCGCGCCGCCGGCGCGGTGTTCGGCGCCCATTTCGACTGGCGCGATCTGGCGCCCCGCGCAGAGCTCGGCCTGGACAGTCGCGAGGGCACTGCCGTCGGCGCGTCGGTGCGTCGCGAGTGGGGTGACGGCGGACTCGCGCTGGCCTGGGATGCCTACGGCCGCGGCTACGCCCAGGCGCAGAACCTGTGGTTCGCGGACGACCGCGAGCGCTGGGCCCTGTCCGCCGACCAGGTCCTGCCGGTGGGTCGCCTGACCCTCGGGCTCGAGGAACAGGATCTCCGCGAGTCGCAACCGAATGCGGTCGAGAGCCGGCGGCACTGGCTCGCCTGGCGACCGCCGACACCGGAATCGGTGGCGTTCCGCGCCGAACTCGAGCGGGTCCAGCGCCGACCCGCGGGAACCCGCCCGCCCTTCGAGCGGCAGAGCGAGTCGCGTCTGCGGCTCGTGCTGGAGCGGCATTCGGAGCGGCTCCGCATCGGCCTGAACACCGAGTACTTCGATCAGCGTACCGATGCCGGTACCGATACATCGCTGCGCGCGGCGCTGGGCCGGATCACGGCCGAGATCGCGACGCCCGGCCCCGATGTGCGGACCTGGCTGCACGCGTCGCACTTCGACGCCGCTTACGGCATCGACGCCGTGGTGCAGGGCGGTCTGAGCATGGTGGCGACCTCGCTCGACGAGGTCCTGCGCGTCGAGCTGGGCATGAACCTCGCGCGTCGCGATCTCGCCCGGACCGTGACCCCGCTGCACGAATCCGGGCTGCGTGGCCGCTTGCGCTGGGCGCCGCCGCGCATGCTGGAGATCGGGCCCTTCGAGGGGCGCGAGCAGACCCTGGAGCTGGCCGCCGATCTCCGGCACCGCGATCTCGCCGGCGGCGGCGAGGCCTCCGACCCGGTTGTGACCATGCGCTGGACCGTCCGCTAACCAGCGAAGCGGCGCATGCCCCAGCGCGTGATCAGCGCTCCGACCGCCGCTTCGCCCCAGGCCAGCGGCAATGCCACGGCCACGACTGCCGGCGGCGCGAGCCCCATGTTGTAGATGCCCAGCCACAGGATCACGAAGACGGCGGCCCAGGCCAGCGTGCCCGCCAGCAGGGTCTGGCGCAGCGTGGTGCCGAATCGTTCCAGCCACAGCCAGGTGAAGCCGGTCAGGGCCAGCAGCCAGACGGTGTCCCAGATTCCCCAGACCGCGAACACCGGGAGGCTCATCGGTGCCACGCCGGCCATTCCGGGGAAGGCGTCACGCATCATCGGCATGACGAGCGCGAAGTAACGCGCCACTTCCGAGGCGTTGATCCAGACCGCATTGATCAGCAGCGTGAACCAGAAGGCGCGGGTCGCGAACGGGTTGTGGGCGGTCACGTCAGTCCGGTTCCGGTGATGGAGACGAGTGCCGCCGCGATGCGGCGGAGCGGCCCGGGATCGGAAACCGATCGCGAGTGCGACCAGAGACCCTGCACGGCCACCGCCAGCACGGCGGCGCGTTGCGCGGCGACGGCCTCGCTGGCCCCGCTGGTGCGGAGCGTCCCGGCAAATCCCTGCCGGAGACGCGCGTCGTGCGCCTCGACATGGCGACGTGCCTCGGCATCGTGCGCGGCCAGTTCCGCCTGGGTGTTGGCGATCAGACAGCCCGGCCCGGGCAGTCCGGCGCTCGCGGCAAGCGCGATCTGGTGTTCCAGATACGCGGCGACGGCCTCGAGACCGGCCCCGGGGGCTTCCACGCGGGCGAAGGCCGGAGTCACCACGCGTTCCCGGTAGCACGCGAGCGTGGCGAGGAAAAGACCGTGCTTGTCGCCGAAACGCGAGTAGATGCCCTGCCGGTTCACGCCGGTGGCGTCGACCAGATCGGCCATCGATGCATCGTGATAGCCGCGCCACCAGAAGCAGTGCATGGCGCGCTCCAGCAGCGCTTCCTCGTTCCAGTGCGGTGTCCGGCCCATGCCCGCATTGAAACAGAATGACCGTTCCAGAACAAGTGTTCTGGAACGGTCACGACGAGAACGCGGCGCGGACCGTGGGCTGCGGGACCGGCGTCAGAGCGCCCGGCTGAGCGTGATGCGGCCCCAGAACACTTCGCGGTCACCGATGCCGCGCTTGATCTCCGAGCTCTGGTAGCGCACCACCCAGGAGAGCCGATAGTGCCTGCTGAGCTGCGCGGTCAGTCCGAACCACGCTTCGCCGATCACCGGGTGCAACGCGTTGTATTCGTACTCCAGCGCGCTGTCGCGGAACTGCCCCTGCAGGAAGGCGTTGTAGCCGCGCAGCCGCAGCGCCGCACCGCCCCAGAGGTAGAGCTCGCGTCGCGCGGCACCGGAATCGCCGTTGCCCTGCACATGCGCCGGCTCGGCGAGATACTGTGCCTGGCCTGCGGGGAAGCTCCACCAGGTGGTGTTGAGCAGGCCCCAGCGCGCCGAGACCGCGGCGCTGAGCTCGGTGAGATAGCCCGCGCTGGCGCCGATCGCGCTCTTGATGTCATAGCCGCCGGGTCGGTAGTGCCCGCTCGATGCCAGCAGATCCTGGCGCGCGAGGGTGTAGCGCAGGGTCGGCTCGCCGCCGTCCGATATCTGGTTGTCCCAGCCCTTGGGCTCGCCGGTCCCGATGACCTTGTGATAGCCGCGCTGCACACGCTCGAAGGCGTCGAGGCCGAGCATCCCCACGGTGAGACTGGACTGATAGACGGCGCCACCGTCATCGGCGACGTAGGTGCGCCCGTTGGTCACGAAGATCAGGCTGGCGTAGGGCCGGTCGTCGGGTATGACGTCGGGTCGCTCGATGTCGCTCGGCGTCAGCGCGACACCGCCGACGCGGAAGCTGTGCTGGCGCTGGGTCAGTCCGCAGCGCGCCGCGTCGACGCCCAGCCAGGCGTCGACGGCCGATAGGGGGCTGTCGAGCGACAACCAGTAGCCCCGGGCCCGCTCGCCGGCAAGCGTGACTGCGAAGCCGGCGGTGTAGTCCTGGTCGTCCTCGCGCGTGGTCAGGGCATCGTTGTCGATATCGACCGACCACCCTGCATCGAAGCGCTCCGACGGTACGCCGCCCGGCAGCGCGATGCCGCTCTGCGGGCACAGCAACGCGGCCGCACTGGTGGGCAGTACCAGACCCGCCGTCAGGAATAGCAGGATCGCGTTGCGCGGCATCGTCGTTGTTGTGGGTGGTGCGCAGTCCGGTCGCAGGGCAACGTCAACGCGCGTCGTCCACCGCGGCAGGTTTCCTCTCCCGTGAATCCCGTATTGCATCACAATTGCGGTGGTGTGACGCGCGTCGTCATCGACACCGTATCGTTGCGGCCATCCGGCGCCAACGGCGTCGGGCCGGTGGCGGCAAGTCGGTCGCGACGGAGACCGGATGCGGCATCCGTCCCGGTGCCGCGTCGGCCTCGCCGGCGGTAGGGCGCCCGGACCGGGCGCGCGTGCCCGCGCGGCGTGGCAACATTTCCGCCCTGTCGGCCCGGGGCCGGTCGCGAGCGGGACGGGGGATCGAGAAATGGGGATGAGGGGGATGCACACCGCCGGATGGGCCGCGGTCCTGCTGCTCGCGGCCGTGCACGCGGCGACCGCCGACGAGAGCGGTGCGTTGCCGGATGGCGATGGCGAGCCCACAACGATCGGACCGGACACGCCGGCGCCGGCCGGACTTCCGGGAGCGCCGTCCCGGCCGGTCTCGCTCGGCGGCGGCGGCGCAGTGGGCGCCACCATGACCGCGGCTCCCGGGACCCGTTTCCGTGACTGCGATGATTGCCCGGAGATGGTTCTGCTTCCGGACGGGCGCTATCGCATGGGCAGCCCGGAAGGCGAGGCCGAGCGCGACGCCGACGAGGGACCGGAGCAGGACATCGTCATCGACCGCCCCATCGCCTTCGGTCGCTACGAGGTGACCGTCGGGCAGTTCGCGGCCTTCATTGCCGCGACCGACTACCGAACCGACGCCGAGCGCGGCGCCGGCGGCGAGCCGGGGTGCCTCAGGGCCACGGCTGCCGGGGAGACGGGCGAGCGCATCGTCTGGCAGTACGACCCCGAGGGCGACTGGCGGCAGCCGGGCTTCGAGCAGGGTGACCGGCACCCGGTGGTCTGCGTGAGCTGGTACGACGCGATGGAGTATGCCGCCTGGCTCTCCGAGCGCACCGGGCACGACTACCGCCTGCCCAGCGAGGCGGAATGGGAATACGCCGCGCGCGCCACCAACGAGACCGCGTTCTACTTCGGCAACGACGTGTCGGGCATCTGCGCCCACGCCAATCACGCCGACGACAGTCACGCCCGCAGCTGGGGCTGGGAGCGGGCGCGCCGAGGCGCCGACTGCGACGACGGCGCGGCGCGCACCGCGCCGGTGGGCAGCTACGAGCCGAACCTGTTCAGTCTCAACGACGTGCTGGGCAACGTCTGGGAATGGACGCTCGACTGCTATGTCGACACGCTTGCGGACCTCCCCGCCGACGGCAGCGCCCGCGTGACCGACGCGTGCCGCCGCCGTGCGGCGCGCGGCGGCTCCTGGCGCAATCTCGTGCCCTACATCCGTGCCGCCAACCGCTACCGCATTTCGCCGGTAACGCGCAGCGACTTCGTCGGATTCCGCGTGGTGCGCGTCACCGATGCCGGGACGGCCGATACGCCGGAGGACACCACGCTCCCCGGCGTGCCGCCGCCGGAGCCGGACGTGCTGACCGTGCCCGAAGCCGCGTCGGAGCCGGCCGAGGCCACTGGCGAGCCACCCGCCGACGCCCCGCCGGAACCCGACGCGGGGGCTTGAACCGGGCGCCCCGGGCGCGCTCAGAAGGTCGCGTCGGGTTCCATCAGCGCCTGGATGTGCGCGGTGGCGGCGCGTCCCAGCGCCGACAGGTCGTAGCCGCCCTCCAGGGTCGATACCACGCGCTGTGCGGCGCTCGCGGCGGTGCGGCGGATGATCTCGCGCGTGACCCAGGCGTAGTCGTCCTCGACCAGCCGCATCTCGGCGAGCGGGTCCTCGGCATGGGCGTCGAAGCCCGCCGAGAACAGCACGAGCTGCGGCGCGAAGCGTTCGAGCGCCGGGAACCAGTGCGCCGTCACCGCGGCTCGGAACGCGTCGCCGCCATCGCCCGCCTTGAGCATCACGTTGCTGAAGTTCGCCGCCTCGGTGGCCGGCCGGCTCAGCGGATAGAGCGGGTACTGATACGAGGAGCACAGCAGGATGCGCTTGTCGCCGCCGACGATATCGGCGGTGCCGTTGCCGTAGTGCACGTCGAAGTCGATGATCGCCACCCGGTCGAGTCCATGCGCGTCCAGCGCGTGCAGGGCGCCGATCGCGACGTTGTTGTAGAAGCAGAAGCCCATGGCCTGGCCGCGCTCGGCGTGATGGCCGGGCGGGCGGGTGTTGCAGAATGCGGCGCCGCCGTCGTTTCCGAGCACCAGATCGACCGCCTGCACGATGGCACCCGCGGCGTGTGCCGCCGCGGTCAGGGTGTGCCGGTTCATCGCGGTGTCGGGGTCCAGTCGCACGAGGCGGTCGTCCCCGGTGGGCGCCGCCGCCGCGAGCTCATCGAGATAGAGCGTGTCGTGCGCGTGCGCGAGCTGGTCCCCGGTCGCCGGGCGTGCGGTGCGGTGATGCAGGAAGTCGAGCACCCCCGCGGCGATGAGCCGGTCCTCTATGGCGGAGACGCGTGCCGGCTGCTCGGGATGGCCGGGACCCATGTCGTGATCGCGGCTGGAGGGATGGGTGATGTAGTAGGTGCGACGAACGCTCATGCGCGATGCTCCTCGGCAAGTTCCAGCCGGACCCGTACGACGCCCGGGTTGTCGGCCATGCGCGCGACGGTGAAGCCGAGCCGTCGCGCGAGTCCGATCATGGCGCTGTTGTGCTCGAGCACATCGCCTTCGATGCGCTGCACGCCGCGGCTGCGGGCGTAATCGATGATGCGCTCCATGAGGTGGCGGCCCACGCCCTGGTCGCGCACCGTGCGCGCGATGATGATGGCGAATTCCGCGCACGCATTGTCGGGGTCGGCTACCAGCCTGACTACGCCGTGCAGTCCGACCCGACCCGGCGGGCCGCGTTCGGCCAGCACCAGCGCCATCTCGCGGTCGTAGTCGATCTGCGACAGGCGCGCCGCGAAGCCGTGCGGGAGATGACGCAGGAAGTGGTGGAAGCGCAGATGGATTTCCTCCGGCGTCAGGCGATCGAAGCCGGCGCGCAGGCTGACCTCGTCCTCGGGCCGGATCGGCCGCAGCAACAACCTGCGGCCATCGCGCAGCCGTACTTCCTCCTCGAGCTCGCGCGGGTAGGGGCGGATCGCGAGTCGTTCGCCGGGTTCGGCGGGCGCCACCCGGCAGCGGGCGTCGAGTCCGATGGCACCGTCGGCCGTGAGCAGCAGCGGATTGATGTCGAGTTCGCGCAGCGCGGGCAGGTCGACGACCAGTTGCGCCAGCTTGACCAGGATGGTGGCCAGCGCATCGCGATCGAGTGCCCGGCGGCCGTGCGTGGACGGCAGCAGTCGTGCCACCCGGGTGTCATCGATGAGCTGATAGGCCAGCTGCATGTTCAGCGGCGGCAGCGCCAGCGCGGTGTCGGCAATCAGTTCGGCCGCCGTGCCACCGTGTCCGAACAGGATCACCGGGCCGAACACCGGGTCGTCTCCGATGCCGACGATCAGTTCCAGGCCGTGCTGTGCCGATACCATCGGCTGGACGAGAAAGCCGTCGATCGTCAGGGAAGGGCGTTCCCGCGCCAGGCGCTCGATCAGCGCGGCGGTGGCCGAGCGCACCGCTTCCACGCCGCCGAGGTTGAGCAGCACGCCGCCGACTTCCGACTTGTGCGTGACATCGGGCGACAGCAGCTTGACCGCGACTGGCTGATCGAGCCCGGCGGCGATGGCCGCGGCTTCGGCCGGCGTCTGCGCAATGCGACCCGCCACCATCGGGATCTCGTAGGCCTGCAGCAGCGCATCGCACTCGTCGGCGTCGAGCCAGTGCCGGCCCTCGGCCAGCGCGGTCTCGACGATGCCGCGCGCGGCATCGAGGTTCGGTGCGAACACCTCCGGCAGCGACGGTGGTGTCTCCAGGAGCTCCTCCTGTACCCGCCGATAGCGCACCAGGTGCATGAAGGCCGCGGCGGCCTGAGCCGGTCCGGCATAGCTCGGCAGGCCGTGCGTGGCGAGCCAGCGCCGGGCACCGGCCGCGGTGTGCGCACCCACCCAGGCGGTGATGACGGTACGTCGCGGATGCGCCGCGGCCGCTTTGGCCACCGAGTCGGCCGAGGCGACGCTGTCGGCGATCCCGGTGGGCGAATTGAGCACGAGCAGCGTGTCGGTGCCCGGCTCGCTCATCAGGATGTCCAGCGTACGGCGATAGCGCGCCGCGTCGGCGTCGCCGATGATGTCCACCGGATTGGCGCGCGACCAGCTCGCGGGCAGCACGGCGTCGAGCCGCGCGCGTGCGGTCTCGGGCAGCGGCGCCAGCGTGCCACCCCGGGCGCGCAGCGCATCGGCGGCCAGCACGCCCAGGCCGCCGCCGTTGGTCACGATGGTCAGCCGGTCGCGTTCCGGCCGGCTCCGGGTGGCGAGGATGGCCGCCGCATCGAACAGGTCCTCGAGCCCGTCGACGCGCACGATGCCGGCGCGTCGCAGGGCGGCGTCGTAGACCGCGTCGGCGCCCGCGAGCGCGCCGGTATGCGTGGCGGCCGCACGCGCGCTTTCCGCGAAACGTCCCGCCTTCACCGCGATCACCGGCTTCTGTCGCGACGCCGCGCGTGCGGCGGACATGAACTTGCGCGCCGATCGGATCGATTCGATGTAGAGCAGGATGGCACCGGTGGCGCTGTCCGCGGCCAGATAGTCGAGCATGTCGCCGAAGTCGACGTCCGCCATGTCGCCCAGCGACACCAGGTGCGAGAAGCCGATTCCGCGCGGTGCCGCCCAGTCGAGCACTGCCGAGATCACCGCGCCGGACTGGGTGACGAACGCGAGTCGACCGGTGCCGGGCCGGAGATGGGCGAAGGCGGCGTTGAGACCGCTCCCGGTGGCGATCACGCCCAGGCTGTTGGGTCCGATGATGCGCATCAGACCCGGTCGCGCTGCCGCCAGCATGCGTGACTGCAGGTTGCGGCTCGCTTCGCTGCCGAGATCCTCGAAGCCCGCAGTGATGACGATGGCGCCGCGCGTGCCGCGCGCCGCCAGTTTGGCCACCAGGTCCGGAACGCTTTCGGGCGGCGTCGCGATCACCGCGAGATCGGGGGCCTCGGGCAGCGCCGCGACATCGGCATGCACGGGGTGCCCGTGCAGCGATTCATAGCGCGGGTTGACGAGATCGACGCTGCCGCCGAACCCGCTGTTCAGCAGGTTGGCGGTCAAGGCAGAGCCGACCGACGGCTCGCGCTCGCTGGCGCCGAAGAGCGCTATCCGCCGTGGTCGGAAGATCGCGTCGAGATTGCGTGTCGTCACGGGCGGCGCGGGAAGCGGAGGCAGCGCTCCGCGCGGCGTGTCAGGGTGTCCAGCAGGGCGCGTCGCTGGCCGGAAAGGATTCCTCCCCGGCCTCGTCCACGACATCGTGCTCGGGAGGTGCCGCCTGCTTCGCTTTCCGCTCGGTCGCGGTCCGATCCGTTTCCGCGGCGCCCGGCGTCGACGGGGCCGGGGACTGCTGACCGAGGGTGCCCGTCTGCGTGCTCATGGTGCTGCTCCCGGTGGTGGTTCCGGTCAATCTGCCGGTGCGGGGGCGGCGATGCATTGATGCATGTCAATCGGGTCGTCCGTACGGCGGTTTTGCCGTTCATGACGTCGGCAGCGGCAGCCCGTGCTGGCGCAGGAAGCTGAGCCGGTCCCAGTAGCCCCGCTGGAAGCGGATGCGGCCGTCCACGACGTGGAAGAAGCCGCAGCCGCGGAGACCGAGCGGGTCGCGCCACTCGAGGATGGCCCACTCGCCGTCCTCGAAGAGGTTCTCGACGATGCAGGTCATCTCAGCACCGGCCATTTCGCGCGCGAACATGGCGCGAATCGCTTCGCGGCCGTGGACGGGTGCGTTGGCGACCTGATGGTTGACGGCATCCTCGGCATAGCATCCGGCCAGCGCGTCGACATCGGCGCGGTTGAAGGCGGCGACCCATTCCCGGACCACTGCGGCCGGTGAGGAGGCGGTGCCGGCCGAACGCGTCATCGCGCCGGATCCATCCCGCACCGGACGAGCATGGCAGCGGCATCGACGATGTTCGAAAGCGGTCCCTCGACACCACAGAAGGTCAGGCGGGTCTGGTGGCCGCCCTCCTGCAGCATCAGCAGGGCATCGCCGAGCGCATCGGGGTCGGGCGCCCCCATGTCGCGCGCCAGCGCGCGCCAGCGCTCGCGCTTCTCGTGCTTGTACTCGGTGATCACGCTGCGGCCGGGGTGGCTGTCATCGCATATCTCCACGGCCGCGTTGCCCAGCGCGCAGCCGCGATCCTCGTCGGCGCACTTCTCGTCCCGGAAGGCGGTGAAAAGGTCGATGACCTGCTGGCGCGGATCCTCCGGATGCTGCGCGCAGATGCCGTCCCACCAGTCCCAGTACTCGCGCACGTGGGCCCGCAGATACTCCGCCACCAGCTCGTCCTTCGACGAGAAGTTGCGATAGAAGCTCATCTTGTTGGTGTCGGCCCCGCTGGTGATCGCGTCGATGCCGACGGCGCGGATGCCCTGTCGGTAGAACAGATCGCTCGCGGCTTCGAAGATCCGTTCGCGCACGCGCGGCTTCTGCCCGGGGTTGTTCGCCACCTCCGTAGCGCTTGCTGCTGTCTTCCTCTCGCTCATGGCTCCTCTACCTCTTGACAAAGGGTGTGACCGGTCATTAACGTACCCCAAACGTGACTGACCGGTCACTCATTGTTACAGACTTTTGACCGCCCGTCACCCGCAAGGTTCGGTGCCGCATTCCGCACCGCCCCGACCTGCCGCGTCCGGTCTCCGGCGCGGCGAATCGCCCTCAGGGAGTTACGAAATGAGCAGCATGCCAACACGCGACGATCCGGCATACGGACTCTCGAACAGTTTCCACAGCCAAGTATCGCAGGCCGTTCCCGACGCCACGAGCATTCCGGGGCTGCGTGCGACCGCCGTGCAGGCCTTCCTGGCGCTCACCGCCTTCGCCGGTTTCGCGCTGCTGGGCGGATGCGACAGTGCCTACTCGCAGGGTGCCGACGCGCCGCCTCCGCAGGTCGTGGAGGTCGCCGAGGTCACGCGCCGCGAGGTCATCGACTGGGACAGCTTCACCGGCCGCTTCGAGGCGGTCGAGCGGGTCGCGCTGCGGCCGCGGGTGAGCGGGTACGTCGAGCGAATCAGCTTCGAGGAAGGCGCGCTGGTCGAGAAGGAGCAGGTGCTGTTCCGGATCGATGCGCGTCCCTACCAGGCCCGGCTCAACCGTGCCCGCGCCGAGCTGGAGCGTGCCGAGGCACAGTACGACCTGGCCGGTCGCGAGCTCGAGCGGGCCCGACAGCTGCTGCGCTCCAGCGCCATATCGCAGGAGGAGCACGACCAGCTGGTCAGCAATCGCAGCCAGGCGGCGGCCAACCTCGAGGCTGCACGTGCCGCGGTCGAGTCGGCCGCGCTGGATGTCGATTTCACGCGTGTGGTCGCGCCCATCGCCGGGCGGGTCTCGCGCGCCGAGATCACGGCGGGCAACTACGTGACGGCCGGCCAGAGCCTGCTGACCACCGTGGTGTCGGTGGATCCGATCCACGTCGTGTTCGAGGGCAACGAGCAGACCTACCTGCGCTATGCGGCCAGCGGTGGCGGTGATGGCCGCTTGGTGCGTGTCGGGTTGGCCGATGAGCAGACGTTTCCGCATCGCGGCCGATTGGACTTCATCGACAACGCCCTCGACCCCGCCACCGGGACGATCCGGGCGCGCGCCGTGCTCGACAACCCCGATGGCCGCTTCGTGCCCGGCCTTTTCGCCCGCGTCCAGGTCCGGGGCGGTGCGCCCGAGGCATCGACGCTGGTCGCGCCGCGCGCCATCGGCACCGATCAGGACCGCAAGTACGTCTACGTCGTCGACGACCGGGACACGGTGCAGTACCGACGCGTCGAACTCGGCGAGCTGGTCGACGGTCTGCGCGTCGTCAAGTCGGGCCTGCAGCCCGGTGAGCGCGTCGTCACCGCCGGACTGGCGCGCGTGCAGCCCGGCGCTGTGGTGACGCCGCAGCCGGCACCGCAGGTGCGCGCCGACGCATCCGCCGGCGCGCCGCAGTACAACTAGGACGGTCGCCATGCGTTTCACGCACTTCTTCATCGAGCGACCGATCTTCGCCGGCGTGCTTTCCTTCCTGATCTTCGTCGGTGGCGCCCTGGCGGCCTTCGTGCTGCCCATTGCCGAGTATCCGGAGGTGAGCCCGCCCACCATCGTGGTGTCGGCGCAGTACCCGGGCGCCAATCCGCAGGTCGTCTCGGAAACGGTGGCGGCACCGCTGGAACAGGAGATCGTCGGCGTCGAGGACATGATCTACATGTCATCGCAGGCGCAGCAGGACGGCACCCTGCAGCTCACCGTGGTCTTCGCGCTCGGCGCCGACATCGACCGCGCCCAGGTGCAGGTGCAGAACCGCGTCGCGCAGGCGCTTCCGCGCCTGCCGCAGGAAGTCCGCGCGCTGGGCGTGACCACGCGCAAGAGTTCGCCCGACCTCACCATGGTCGTGCACCTGTCCTCGCCCGACCAGCGCTACGACGGGCTCTACCTCCGCAACTACGCGCTCATCCAGGTGCGCGACGAGCTGGCGCGTCTGCCCGGGGCCGGTGACGTGCGCCTCTTCGGCGCCGGCGACTACGCCATGCGCGTGTGGCTGGATCCGCAGAAGCTGGCGGCGCGCGATCTGACCGCCGGCGACGTCATCGCTGCGGTGCGCGAGCAGAACCTGCAGGTCGCCGCCGGCTCGGTGGGTGCTGCACCGGTGAACGATGGCGCCGACTTCCAGCTCGCCATCAACGCGCGCGGCCGGCTGGGCAGCGAGCAGGAGTTCGCCGACATCATCGTCAAGACCGGGCCGGCCGGCGAGTTGACGCGGCTGGCCGACGTGGCCCGCATCGAGCTCGGCGCCGGCGACTATTCGCTGCAGAGCCTGCTCGACAACCGCGCCGCGGTGGCCATGCCGGTGTTCCTGCAGCCGGGCGCCAACGCGCTCGAGCTGGCCGATGCGGTGCGCGCCAAGATGGCCGAGCTGGAGACGCGCTTCCCGGACGGGGTCGCGTACTCCATCGTCTACGACCCCACGGTGTTCGTGCGCGAATCGATCACCGCGGTCACGCACACGCTGCTCGAAGCGACCGCACTGGTGGTGCTGGTGGTACTGCTCTTCCTGCAGCGCTGGCGCGCGGCCCTGATTCCGATCATCGCGGTGCCGGTGTCGATCGTCGGGACGCTGGGCGCGCTGCAGCTGTTCGGCTTTTCGCTCAACACGCTGACCTTGTTCGGGCTGGTGCTGGCGGTGGGCATCGTGGTCGACGATGCCATCGTCGTGGTCGAGAACATCGAGCGCGGCATCGAGGAAGGACGCACGCCGCGCGTGGCCGCGCACCGCTCGATGGACGAGGTGGGCAGCGCCATCATCGCCATTTCGCTGGTGCTGGTCGCGGTCTTCGTGCCGCCGGCGCTGGTGGGTGGCTTCGACGGCCAGTTCTATCGCCAGTTCGCGCTCACCATCGCGTTCTCCGCGGTGATCTCGGCCTTCAACTCGCTGACCCTGTCGCCGGCGCTGGCGGCTCTGCTGCTGCCGCCGCACGGTGCGCCGCCGGACCGCGTGCAGCGCGGCATCGACGGTGCCCTGGGCTGGCTGTTCCGACCCTTCAATCGCGGATTCCTGGCATCCGCCCGCGGCTATCAGACCGGCATGCGCCGCCTCCTGCGCATGAGCGGCATCGGCATGGTGGTCTACGGCGGGCTGGCGGTGCTGGCCGGAGTGAGCTTCGTCAACGCGCCCACCAGCCTCGTGCCCACGCAGGACAAGGGCTATCTGATCACCATCCTCCAGCTGCCGCCCTCGGCCTCCATCGAGCGGACCGAGGCGGTGGTGCGCGAGGTCGCGGACATCGGACGCACCGAGCCGGCCGTGGCGCATGCCGTGCAGTTCCCCGGGCTGTCGGTCAACGGCTTCACGCGCAGTTCCAACGCGGCCATCGTGTTCTTCCCGCTGAAACCCTTCGACGAGCGCGGTCCGGAGGATTCCGGACCGGCCATTGCCGAGCGGCTCAACCGCAAGTTCGGCGCCATCCGCGACGCCTTCGTGCTGACGGTGCCGCCGCCGCCGGTACGCGGCTTCGGCCCCGCGGGGGGCTTCAAGCTGCAGATCGAGGATCGTTCGGACAGTGGCCCGACCGCTCTCTACGAGGCCACGCAGGCGCTCATCGCCGAGGCGCGCACGCGGCCCGAGCTGGCCAACGTCTTCACCAACTACGAGATCAATGCGCCGCAGCTGTACGCGGACGTCGACCGCGCCCAGGCAAAGCGGCTGGGCGTCCCGCTGGAGAATGTCTTCCAGACCATGCAGGCCTATCTGGGCTCGTACTACATCAACGACTTCAACCAGTTCGGCCGTACCTTCCGGGTGATCATGCAGGCGGATGCGCCCTACCGCGATCAGCCGCGGGACGTGCTGCTGCTGGAAACGCGCAACAGCGACGGCGACATGGTGCCGCTGGGCAGCGTGCTGCAGCTGGAGGAAACCTACGGGCCGACCACCGTGCAGCGCTACAACGGCTACCCCTCCGCCGATGTCAACGGCGCCGGTGCGCCGGGGGTCAGCTCCGGCGAGGCGGTGGCGGTGATGGAGTCGGTAGCCGAGGATGTGCTGCCCGCCGGCATGACCTTCAGCTGGACCGAGCTGACCTATCAGCAGGTCGAGGCCAGCGGCGCGCTCAATCTCATCTTCTCGCTGTGCGTGCTCTTCGTCTTCCTGGTGCTGGCCGCGCAGTACGAGAGCCTGTCGCTGCCGCTGGTGGTCATCCTCATCGTGCCGATGTGCCTGTTGTCGGCCGTGGCCGGCATCCTGATGCGTGGACTCGACATCAACATCTTCACGCAGATCGGGCTCTTCGTCCTGGTCGGGCTGGCGTCGAAGAACGCCATCCTCATCGTCGAGTTCGCGCGCGATGCCGAGGCGCGCGGCGCGAGTCGCGTCCGCGCCGCGCTGGAGGCCTGCCGGCTGCGCCTGCGGCCCATCGTCATGACCTCGGTTGCCTTCATTCTCGGCGTGCTGCCACTGGCCGTCGCCAGCGGTGCCGGCGCCGAGATCGCCCACGCCATGGGCACTGCGGTCTTCGCCGGAATGATCGGCGTGACCTTCTTCGGTCTCTTCTTCACGCCGCTGTTCTACGTCGTCGTCGGTGCGCTGACCGCGCGCCGGCCGGCGCCCCGGGACACCGGAGGCGAAGGCGCACCGCTCGGCACGCATTGATGCCGGGCACTTCCTCCACAGCCATCGATCAAGGAGCACCACGATGAGCGAGCACACTACCGCTATCACCGACGCCGGTTTCGCGCAGGATGTCCGCGAGGCCAGCCGCACCCAGCCCGTGCTGGTCGATTTCTGGGCCGACTGGTGCGGTCCGTGCCACAGCATGGCGCCGATCCTGGAACAGCTGGCCGCCGACAACGCCGGGCGCGTCAAGGTGGTCAAGCTCGACGTGGACGCCAATCCGCAGACGCCGGCCGCGCTCGGCATCCGCAGCATCCCCACGCTGATGCTGTTCCGGGATGGCGAGCTGGCTGCAACCCACGTCGGCAACGCGCCGAAGGCGATGCTGTCGGCCTTCCTCGACGCCAAGCTGGCGGCGTGATGCGCCGCCGGCGGCGGGAGACTGTCATGCGAACCACCCTACTGGCCGCGGCGCTGCTCGCCGGCTGCGCCGTCGGCCCCGACTATCGGCAGCCGCCGGCGCCCGAGCCGGCGGCCTTCGCCAATGCCGGCTCGGCGGCTTACAGCGCCGAGCCGGTGCGGCCCCGATTCTGGACCGCCTTCGACGACGCGCTGCTCGCCGAACTGGTGACGCGCGCCCGGGACCGCAACCACGAGCTGCGCATCGCGCTCGCCCGCCTCAACGAGGCGCGCGCGCTGCGCCGCGAGTCGGTCTACGACGCGCTGCCGGTCTACTCCGCAGAAGCGGGTTATGGCGAGACCCTGCAGAGCGCCGATCAGCGCCCCGGACAGCCGCGCGAGACGCGCGAGAGCGCGCTCTACAGCGGCGCCTTCGATGCGGTCTGGGAGCTCGACTTCTTCGGCCGCGTGCGCCGGGGCATCGAGGCCAGCCGCGCCAGCGAACAGGCCCTGGAGGCCGAGCTGCGCGACGTGCAGGTTAGCGTCGCGGCCGAGATCGCGCGCACCTACTTCGAGCTGCGCGCGACCCAGCAGCGGCTGGCCGTGGCGACGCGCAACGCGGAGAATCAGCGCGCCACGCTCGACTACGTCGAAGCGCGTTTGGAGGCCGGGCGCGGCACCGAGTTCGACCAGCTGCGCGCGCGTTCGCAGCTGCTCACCACGCGCGCCACCATCCCGCAGTTCGAGACCGCCGTCGCCTCGGCCATGCACCGTCTCGCCGTGCTGGTCGGCGAGCCGCCGGCCGCGCTGCGCGATCGGCTGGCGCCGCCGCGCGCGCTGCCGGCGCTGCCGCGGCTGACTGCCATCGGCGATCCGGCCGATCTGCTGCGCCGGCGTCCCGACGTTCGCGCTGCCGAGCGTCGTCTGGCGGCCCTCACCGCGCAGGTCGGTGTCGCCACCGCCGAGCTGTTCCCGGTGGTGCGCTTCTCCGGCGAGATCGGTTTCGCGGTGGCGGACGCCGACGACGCCGGCAGCGCCATCGGCGAGACATGGGGCTTCGGCCCGAGCCTCTCCTGGGCAGGACTCGATCTCGGTCATGTGCGCGCCCGCATCGACCGGGCCGAGGCGCGCGCCGACGGCGCGCTGGCCGGCTACGAGCAGGCCGTGCTGCGCGCGCTGGAGGAGACCGAGAACGCGCTGGTCGCCTACGGGCGCAACCGCGAGCGTCTGGAGCTGCTCGCCGGCACGGTCGACGCGACGCGTCGCGCGGCCGGCTTCGCCGAGCTGCGCTACGACGGCGGCGCCTCCGACTTCCTCGACGTGCTTGATGCCCAGCGCGCCCAGCTCGAGGCCGAGGACCGCTTCGTCCAGGCGCGGCTGGAGACCGCCGCCAGCCTGGTGGCGCTCTACAAGGCGCTGGGCGGTGGATGGGATTCCGCCGATACGTCGACCGAGACCGCGGCACGCTAGGGGGACTCCGCGAAACTGCCGCGCTCTGCGTACTGCGCGCAGGCGATGTTCGACCCGCCTTCGCTCGCAAGATCCTGCAAGGCTCGCCTCGCGATCGGCGGGATCTGTCAGCGCAGGCTGCGGAAGATCTCCGTCACCTCGCGCGCCAGCATCGCGCCGACCTCGCTGAGCCGCCCGCGCCGGATCAGGCCGACGTGGTAGTCGCCCAGCGGCGGCAGTCCCGATTCCGGGCCCAGCACCTGCAGCGGCGCGCGCACCAGGCTGGCGGGGAAGGGCGCCACCGCGAGATCGGCGATCAGCGCGGCCTCCTGGCCGGCGCAGTGCTCGCTGGTGTAGGCAATGCGATAGGCAACACCGGCACGATCGAGCGCGGCGAGCGCCATCGCGCGCCAGGCGCAGCCCTGGCTGGCCAGCGATATCGGCAGCGGCGCGCGCTGGGCGGCCACGCCGCCCTCGCGGCCGGCCCAGACCAGCGGCTCGGTGTGGACGATCTCGGTGCGGTCGTCGGCGCGCTTGGTGGATCCGACCGTGATCAGCGCGAGGTCGAGCTCGCCGGCGTCGAGGCGCGCCACCATGTCGTCGCTGCGCCCGCCGATGACGTCGACCTGCACGGCCGGATAGCTGCGCGCGAACTGGGTGAGGATGCGCGGCAGGATGCGCGTGCCGACATCGTCGGGCGTGCCGATGCGCACGGTTCCTTCCAGCGCCGGCGCCAGGAACTGGCCGACCGCCTCCTCGTTGAGCTTGAGCATGCGCCGGGCGTAACTGAGCAGCGTCTCGCCCTCCGGCGTCAGCCGGACCTGGCGCGGCTCGCGCACGAAGAGCGCGCGGCCCAGCGTCTCCTCGAGCTGCTTGATCTGCATGCTCAGCGCGGCCGGCGTGCGGAACACCTGCCGCGCAGCGCGGCTGAAGCTGCCGCTTTCGGCGATGGCCACGAAACTGCGCAGCACGCCGGTATCGAGCAGCGGCAGAGCGGGGTGGCGGGGGGCTTCGGCGGTCATGGCGTGTATTCAGAAATTCTTAACAAGAAGTGTAGAATTTATAGCTGGAATTAACAAATAGCGGGTCGCATCCTTGCCGCCACGGTCGCCCGATATCCGGGCACGACCACTGCCGACAAGGAGTCCGCCATGTCCGATACCCAGCCCGATATCCGTGATCGGTCGCGCGATGGGGCCGCCAGGCCCATCGCGTCGCGCTCGCCCTTCCCCGACGTCGGGGCGCCGGCCATGCCGCCGCTGTGGCTGTTCGCGCTGCTCGGCGGCTGGGTGCGCGCCGCGCTCCGCCGGCAGCGCGTGCGCCGGCTGAAGCAGCTCGACCGACGCCTGCTCGATGATCTCGGCCACGCGCCGGCGGCGACCGCCAAGCGTCGCGACATCGCGCGCTAACCGCTTCCGGGCCGGTGGCGCCGCTTGCGCGCGCACAGCAGCATCGAGACGGTGGTGCCGTCCGGGGCCCGCAGCACGCGACCCGGGCGCACCGCCAGATCGGCGCGCCGGCACAACCCGCGCCACGCACCGGCAGGCCGTGCGCGATACGGCATCGGGGTCCAGTTGCCGTTCCAGTGCGCGAAGTGTTCCTCGATCCGGATCGCGCCCGGTCTCGGGGCAGGCACGGTCTGCAGCAGCAGCCGGCCCGCGGGGCGCAGCCGCGACGCGAGCCAGCGCAGCAGGGCGGCATCTCCGCTGCTGCCGAACAGCGCGAAGTTGCAGACGACGACATCGAAGCGCTGGCCGCGCAGCGCATCCCGGGCGACCAGCGCCCGGTAGCTCGAGCAGTGGTACCGGCCGGCGCGGTCGCACGCGCGGGCCGCCGCGATCAGATCCCGCACGCCGTCCACGCCGACACCGGCACTGCCATGACGGGTGCGCACCGCCCGCACCAGCCAGCCCTCTCCACAGCCCGCGTCGAGCAGACGCCGCGGCGGCGCTCGCGCGATCTCGGCGAGCAGCGCGCGGCTGGTGATCGCGCGGCTCGCCGGCGGTGCTTCCCGGATGGCATGAATCCACGGCGCCGCATTGGCACGCCAGCTCTCCAGAGTCGGGTCGCGCGCGCTCACGGCGCCAGCAGCCAGGGCAGGTCGGTGACGCCGGGGTCGACGCCGAGCTGCTTGAGCAGGGTCGTCACCTGCCCGCGATGATGGGTCTGGTGGTTGAACATGTGGGTGACCAGCGTCCAGGCGGGCAGTGTGCGGGTGCGGTCGTCGACACTGCTGGTGTAGGTGAAGCCGCGGGCCAGCCACGCGTCGGTGAGCGATGCGCTCCAGGCGACGATGCGCTGATCGAGCGCCTGACGCGCGGCGCGCATCGCGTCGAATTCGGCATGCATCGTTTCGCCGAGCACGGGCAGGCTGCTCGCGCCGGTGAAGCGGCCCATCCATGCCGAGTCGCCGTAGAGCAGATGATCGAGCGTGCCGTGCACCGAGCCGAAGAAGGCACCGAGGTCGCGCTTGCGCGCGGCGTCGCCGAGCGGCTCGGCGCAGGCGTAGAGCTTGTCGTTCATCCAGCGGTTGTAGCGGGCCATGAGCTGGTAGTGGTCGCGCATATGCATGCAAGTCGCCTCGCGGTTCAGATGGTGGACACGGTGCGCAGCGCCAGCGCGGCGCCGATGCCGAGCAGCAGACCGCCGGTCGCCAGTCGCGCGGCTGCCGCGGTCCGTGCTCGCCCGATGAGCGCGGCGGCGCGCTCGCCGGCTGCGGCGTAGAGCGTCTTGACGGCGGCGATGACCGCGGCCGCTGCTGCCACGATCACCAGCGCGTCGAGCGGCGTGGCGCGCGCCGGGTCGAGGAACAGCGGCAGCGCACCGAAGTAGAACAGCAGCGCGGTCGGGTCCCCGATGGTGGTGGCGAAACCCGTGCCCGCGGCGGAGAGCGCTGCCGGTGACGCGGGCGCGGCCTGGCGCACGGGAACGCCGCGCGCGCGCAGCGTGCGCACGCCGGCAGTGGCGAGGAACGCGGCGCAGAACAGTGCGGTGGCGCGTGCCAGCCAGGAAGGCGCTGCCGCGATGCCGGCATGTCCGGCCAGCGCGGCGCCGAGCAGTACCACGTCACCGGCGACGATCCCCGCCACCAGCGCGCCGGCGCTGCGCGCGCCGGCGCGCATGGCGTGCGCCACGATGAGCGCGTCGGCCGGTCCCGGTATCAGCGACAGCACCAGCATCACCGACAGCATCGCGCCGAGTTGTCCGGCCTCCAGCGTCACGCCCGCACCGCCGCGTGGTACGCATCCCGGAGCCTGCGGAACACCGGGCCCGGGCAGTGCGTGGGCGCGCGGCCGTCGATGCTGGCCACCGGGATGAGCTCGGCGCCGGTGCCGGTGAGGAAGCACTCGTCGCAGGTGTAGAGGTCGAAGGGCGCCAGCGATGTCTCCGCGACCGTCATGCCGGCGTCCTGCGCCAGCGCCATGACGTGCGCCCGCGTGATGCCCGCAAGCGCGCCGTCGATGGGCGGCGGTGTCCGCAGCACGCCGTCGCGCACGATGAAGATGTTGTCGGCGGTGCCCTCGGCGACGCGGCCGGCGGCGTTGAGCAGGATGGCCTCGTCGGCGCCGGCGGCGTTGGCCTCGATGCGCGCCAGCACATGGTTGAGATAGTTGAGGCTCTTGATGCGCGGGTCGAGACCGTCCGGCGGCAGGCGCCGGGTCGCGGCGATGATGACGCGGACGCCGCGCTCGCGGGTCGCCGCATCGACGAGGCGCAGCGCCCCGGCGACGATGAACAGCCGCGGCGTCGGGCAGCTGCGCGGGTCCAGACCGAGCGTGCCGTCGCCGCGCGTGACCACCAGTCGCAGATAACCGTCGTCGTCGCCGAATGCGGCGATCAGCGCTGCGACGGCGTGGACGATATCCGGTCGCGGCAGCGGCACCGTCAGCCCGATGGCGCGCGCCGAGCATTCCAGCCGCTCGAGATGCGCGTCGAGCGCGAAGGGCCGGCCCCGATGGAAGCGGATGCCTTCGAAGACGCCGTCGCCGTAGAGCAGGCCGTGATCGAGCACCGGCACGCGCGCCTCGGCGGCGGGCGCGATGCGGCCGTCCATCCAGCAGAGCGGTGTCGAGGGTGTCTCGGTGGTGGCGGCGTTCATGGCGCGGGCAGGCAAGCGGAAGGGGCACCAAGCGTGCCGCCCCGGCAGCAGCGCAGCCAGCCACAGGAGCAGAAAATTGTTGCGTAACAGATTGCATTCAACGAATCTGTTCCGGCCTCCACGAGGGTGAACTGTTGTGATGGCCGAATCCCGTCCGGTGTACGTCACGCTGGCCGACGAGATCGCCGCCGGCATTCGCGGCGGCACCTACCGCTCCGGCGAGCGGCTGCCGTCGGTGCGGGCGCTGGCGCGGGCGCGCGCGGTCAGCGTGGCCTCGGCGCTGGCGGCCTACCGCTACCTGGAGGAGCGCGGCCTCGCCGAGGCCCGGCCTCGCTCGGGCTACTACGTGCACGCGGCGCGGGCGCCGGAGGCCGAGGCGCCGCGCAGCCCGGCGCGGCGCGCGCAGCCGCGGCCGGTCACCGGTCAGGAACTGGCGCTGTCGCTGGTCAAGGCGGCCAGCAACCCGGCCGTGGTGCAGCTCGGCGCAGCGGTGCCGGACCCCTCCTTCCTGCCGACGCATGCCGTCGGGCAGGTCATGGCGCAGGTGGTGCGCTCGCAGCGCAGCCGCATTGCCGGCTACGAGATGTCGCCCGGCGCGCCCGAGCTGCGCCGCCAGATCGCGCGCCGCATGATCGAGGCCGGCTGCATGCTCAGCCCCGACGAGCTGGTGGTGACCAGCGGTTGCCAGGAGGCGCTGACGCTGGCGCTGCGCGCGGTCACCGAGCCGGGCGATATCGTCGCGCTGGAGTCACCGACCTTCTACGGGCTGCTGCAGGTGGTCGACGCGCTCGGCCTGCAGGCGCTGGAGATCCCCAGCAGCGCCGACACCGGCATGTCGCTGGAGGCGCTGGAGCTGGCGCTGGACCGGTGGCCGGTGAAGGCCTGCGTGACCGTGCCCAACCACAGCAATCCGCTCGGCTTCCGCATGCCGGACGACGCCAAGCGCCGCATGCTGCGGCTGCTGGCGCGCTACCGGGTGCCGGTCATCGAGGACGACGTCTACGGCGATCTCGGCTTCGACAGCCCGCGCCCGCTGATGCTGATGGCGGCCGGCGAGGGCGCCGAGATCCTGCACTGCAGCTCGGTGTCCAAGACGCTGAGCCCGGGGCTGCGCGTGGGCTGGATTGCGCCCGGCCGGCACCAGGCGCGCGTGGAGTACCTGAAGTACGTCAGCGACATCGCCACCGGCACGGCCGACCAGATCACCGTCGCCGAGTTCCTCGCCAGTGGTCGCTACGACCGCCACATGCGCACGGTGCGGCGGCAGTACGGCGACGCGGTGGCCCGCATGCGCGAGGATGTCGTCCGGCTGTTTCCGGCTGGAACGCGCATCAGCCGGCCCACCGGCGGCTTCGTGCTGTGGATCGAGCTGCCCGAGGCGATCGACACGGTCGACATCGCCTACCGCGCGCTGGAGGCCGACATCAGCATCGCGCCCGGCCCCCTGTTCTCGGCCTCGGGCAAGTACCGCAACTGCATGCGGCTGTCGTGCGCGCGACCGCGGGATGCCCGCCTGCAGGATGCGCTGGCGCGACTCGGCGCGATGGTCGCGGGATGAGGCTCGCGATGCGCCGCGCGACAGGCCGACGCTGGCCCGGCGGGCCGGGTGGAACCGCCGCCGCCGGCGAGGGTCCATGAAGCCGGGCGCTCCGCTCCGCGACCCGAGGCCCGATCAATGTCCCTTCCGCCCAGACAGCGCGTCGCCGTTCTCGCGATCGCGGCCGCACTCGCCTGCACGGCCTGCACCTCCCGCGACGTGTACGAGGTAACCGAGTCGCTGCGCATCGACGACTGTCGCGACATCGTCAAGTTCGAGGAGCGCGAGGCCTGCGAGGAAAGGGCGGGCATGTCCTACGCCGAGTACGAGGCGCTGCGCGAGCGCGAGACCGGGTCCGGCGACGACTGATCCGGGCGGCGTCCGCGCTGGACGGAGCCGACACCTTCGCTAGACGATCGGTCCTCGTCGGTCCGGCGGACCACGCCGCAGTCGGGGCGTGAACGGACCCCGGCGTTGCCCCGAGCGGCCGTCACGGGGTCGACACGGCGGCGGCGCATACTCGCCGGCTGTTCCGCGCGACCTTCACGACATGCCCACCGATCGCCGCACACTGCTCAAGCTGCTCGGCGCGACTGCCGGTGCCTCGGCCTTCGGCGCGGCGCCGCGCGCGCTGGCGCAGGACGGCGTCTCCCTCGAGCGCCCCGCCGGATGGGATTATCCGGCCGTGGATGCGCTGCTGCCCTTCGGCCACGGCGTCAAGTCCGGCGATCCGCTGCACGACCGCGTCGTCATCTGGACGCGCGTGTCGATTCCAGACCCCGGTGGCTGGCTGGTGGCGATGCCGCAGGGCATCGGCGAGGTCGATGTCGCCTGGGTGGTGGCGCGCGACCGCGCGCTGCAGGACGTGGTCGCGCGCGGCGAGACCACCACCGAGCGCGGCGCCGACTGGACCGTCAAGATCGATGTCGATGGCCTGGCGCCGGCGACCACCTACTGGTACGCCTTCGCGGCCCTCGGCCGCACCTCTGTCGTCGGTCGTACGCGCACCGCGCCGGCGCCCGGCGACGCGGTGTCGGAGGTGCGCGTCATGCAGACGGCGTGCTCGAAGTGGTGGGCGGGTCATTTCGCGATGTACGGGCGCATGGCCGATCGCGACGACGTCGACGTGCTGCTGCACGCCGGCGACCACATCTACAACCAGGAGAACGGCAACCGCGGCAACATCCGGCTGCCGGAAGCGGCGCTGCTGCTGGACGATCCCTATCAGCACATCGACTGCCGCGACTGGGCGCGCCCCGAGGAGGTCGGCCGGCGCTACGCGCTCCACGCCGCCGACCCCGATGCGCTGCGCGCGCACGCGGCGGTGCCCTTCGTGATCATGCCGGACCAGCACGACACGGCGGACAAGGACGACCGCGGCATCTACGGCGGCGACGGGGTCTCCAATGCCGAGGCCGCCGCGTACTTCCACCTCTGGAACGCCGACCGCCGCCTGGCCGCCGACGGATCCGGCCGCTTCGATGCCGAGCCGCGCGTCAATCTCAACCTGGCGCCGCACCGCGTCGCGGGCGAGCACGCGCGCCTGTTCTACAAGCATCTCCCCTTCGGCGCGCTGCTCGACATCGTCACCGTCGACATGCGCCGCTCGCGGGAAGGCAACGGCGACGCCCCCTTCCTCAGCGATGCCCACTGGGCCTTCCTGGAGCGCGTCGCCGCCGACTCGGCGGCGCGCGGTGTCGCCTATCGCGTGTTCGTCAACGGCGTGGCGATGACGCAGATGAACGCGGTCGATCTGCCGGTCATCCCGGACTCGCTGCGCGAGCGGATCTTCCGCACCGACGCCCTCAACGGCATCCTCGCCTACGGCGGATGGAACGACGTCCCCGACGACCGCGTGCGCCTCTATGCGCTGCTGCGCGCGCAGGGGCTGGTCGACAACATCGTGCTCACCGGCGACATCCACGGCCAGTTCGTCGCCGAGCTGGTCGAGGAGAACGAGGCCCCGGCCTACATCCGCGGTACCGGGCTGGGTACCTATGGCACGCCGGTGGGCGTCGAGATCATGACCGGCATGACCTCCGGCGGCGCCGACGAGGTGGTAGCGGCCGCGCTCTACGAGGCTGCGCAGGGCCGCTCGCCCGGTCTCGATCTGCGCTTCCAGGAGGTCAACGTGCCCGCGGCTCGTCCCGTCGTGCAGCTGGTGGAGGCGGCGCTCAAGCTGGCCACGCCCAACCTGATCCACGCCGACTGGGTGCCCGATGCCTACGCGCTGGTCCACGTCGCCGCCGAGCGCGCCACCGGTGAGCTGTGGAACGTCGACAAGCGCGACCCGGCCAGCGGCGAGACGCTTTCCTATCAGTTCGACATGCCGCGCGGCGTGGTCAACATCGCGCGCCGTCGTCAGCCGGAGGCCACGCGCGGCGCGCGCGTCGCGGCACCCTTCGGCGCTGCGACGGCGGCCGATCCGGCGGTCTTCGCGTCATCCGAACCGGCGCCACCCGATGCCGGCAGCGGTAGCGGCGGTGCGATGGGCGGAGCCGCGCTGGTGCTGGCCGCCGCGGCGGCGGCGCGCGGCTGGCTGTCCGCGCGCGACGATGCGGACGGCAATCGGTAGCCCGTGCTTCAGCCCAGCCGTGCGAATGCGGCGTCGAGCTTGTCCGACCAGCCCTTTCCCCGCGCCCGAGCCGCGGCCATGGCCGACTTCAGAGCGGTCGGATCATCCTCCTGCAGGAAGGCGATGAGCGCGCCCGCCTGCGCCAGATCCTTCGCGCGCTTGACGCGCTGAGCAGCCGGCCGGACCTGGGACAGGATCAGCTTGTGCACCGCGAAACGCGCCGGCTCGGGCACCTGGACCAGGGCCCACGCGCCGGAGCCACGAACCAGCACCGCCTGCTGCGGATCCTCGAGCAGGAAGTCCATGTAGGCCGATGGCTGCGCCACGATGCGCAGCTCCGGGATGCTGCGCGGCGATGGGCCGCTGCGGTCGAGCGTGGTGAGGAAATCGACCTGGAACGCGGCGTCGGTGGCGTAGCGATAGCTCGGCCCCATGAGCTCGCCGGAGCTGCCCGGGATAAAGCCCTGTTCGAAGCTGATGAGCGCGTCGTGGAGATCGAGGTCCGGCTCCGGCGGCAGCGCCACCGAGACGTTCCGGCCGGGCCAGCTCAGGTCGACATCCTGGGTGGTATCCGGGGCGCTCCAGCGCACGCCGAGCATGTTGGCGTAGGCCCGAAACGCATGCGTGCCGACGAGCACGCCCCCGGCATGAAAGAAGCCGCGTTCGGCCATGCGGCGGATCACGCTCAGGTGTTGACGGTCGAACGCGATGCCGCCCGCTGCGACATAGCTCCGCACCAGCGTGGAGAGATCGGTCTCTCCCGCGGGATCTTCCTCCGCCGTTGCCACCAAGGCGCGCACGCGCTCATTGTCCGGTCCGACGTAGAGGTTCCGGGTCTTGCCGTCGTAGTACACGAAGTACCAGTAGGCGCGCCCCTTGCGCTGCCGCTTCTGGAAGCGGCCATTGAGCGATGCGGTGGAGCGCTGCATCTCGACGCTGCGGGCAGTGTCGAGGAGCTGGGCGTACTGCGTCTGCGCAGCGCTGGAGAGGAAGGCGAACATCGTCGGTTGTATAAGGTTTTGCGAAAATCTTATACAACCAATGAGGCTTGCCGCGCAAACCTCGCGCTACGGGTCTCTAGGAGCCGGGCGTCGCCGCCGTCCGGAAACTCCACGAGTGCGCCGACTCCGGCGTCAGCCCGAAATGGTCGACGAGGCGGTCGGTCACCACGACGGTGTAGCGATGGTCCGGCATCAGGTCGGCGTCGGGGCGGAAGTCGATGACGTGGCCCCATTCCGGGTCGTAGATGCCCGAGCGCGTCTCGCCGGGGACACGATTGCCGGCCTCGTCGAACAGGCAGATGACGCCGGGCTGTTCGACGGCGGCCTCGGGCGCGGACTGGCCGGTGAAGGCGCGGATGCGCGCCTCGGCGGCATCGGCGGCGACGGGCACGTCGTGCTCGCCGTTCTCCGGGTGTACGCCGATGACGCGGACGGGCAGCGGCGCGTCCGCCGTCAGCTTGGCCCAGAGATGCTCGTAGAGCCGCGCCACCATGCGCCCCGAGTCGGTGACGCCGCCCGAGGCCATGTGGTAGTTGCCCGCGGCCCACGGCATGGCCCGGCGCATGCGCGGCGCCTCGACGGGCGCGATCAGGCGTTCGCCGAGCACCGCGGCGCGCGACACCAGGAAGCCGCGACGCACCTGTGCCGCGGTGATGCCGAGCTCGGGACGATTGCGCGCATGCACGGCGGCCAGATCAGCCGCCGGCGGGGCCACCAGCGTGGCGTCGAGCAGCAGGTTCCGCTCGACGATGGCGATCATGTCCATGGCGTACTCGATACCGGGCACCGGTCCGAAGGACAGCGCGCGCTGCACCGCGGCCTCGTCGCCGCGCTGCAGCGCGCGGCGCAGGCGGGCCGCGTCCCCGGGCGGGCCGAAGAGGTTGCGGCAGCTCGGCCCGTGGGCGTGTCCGCGGGGCTGCACCAGGCTCGCCGCGGGCTCGGCGAGATCGCGCTCGCGCACCACCGGTTCGAAGAGGCTGTCCCAGATCTCGTCGGTCAGGCCGTGGGCGGCGTTGCCGAAGGCGAAGGCGATGAGCTTGCCGCAGCGGTCGCTGAGCGCGTTGAGGTCGAGCAGCCCGTAGGGCTGGCGCGGCAGCGGCACGTTGCGCAGCTCGCCGGCGCAGCCGATGTCGCGCAGGTGGGCGATGAAGGCGTCGTTGAAATCCTCCCAGTGCGCGCGCTCGGCCATCTCGCGATCCTCCGGGAAGACCGCGCCGCTGCCGTAGCCACCGTCGGGATGGATGGCGCCGGCGAGCAGCGACGGCCGATGCTGCGTCAGGATGGTCTTCATGACGCCGTCGGGCAGGGCCTCGCGGCCGACATCGGCCATCAGCGCGTGCGTGGCCATGCCGGCCGCCGACACGGAACCGCAGAGCGCGAGGCCGGCGACCGCTGCGAGTGCCTTGAGGTCGTGCTTCATGGTGCGTCCTCGTGCCGATCGCAGCAGCCGGCCTCGAGCGCGCGCAGCCGTTCGTGCTCGGCATTGGCTGCCGCGTGGGGATCGGGTTCCGGCAATGGCTGCGGCTGCGCCGGAGGCGCGGTTGGCGGCGCGGCGCTGTCCGGCGCGGTGGAGCCGCCGCACGCCGCCAGCATCAGGCCGAAGGCAAGTGCCGCCAGCGGGCGGACACGCGGCGCGCGCATCACGGGACCGGGCATCGCGTCAGTCGTCAGTGCGCTCGTCGTCGGGCCTGCGCAGCGCGCGCCATGCCAGTGCCGCGCCACCGAGCGCGGCGAGGGTGCCCAGGCCGAGAGCGCCGCCGCTGCTGGTGCCGATGGGGTCGATGACGCCGCCATCGTCGCCACCGCCGTCACTGCCGCCATCCCCGTCACCGCCACCGTCGCTGGCGCCCTGCCGGAACGGACCTGTGATCTCGAAGATCTCGCCGCGCACTTCCTCGCCGGTTGCCTCGTCGATGGTGTGGCGCTTGCCCTGGCTGGCGAAGTAGAGGCGCGTTCCGTCGGGGCTGAAGGCCGGCCCGGCGAGCTCGGAGTGCGGCTTCGGGTAGCGCAGGAAGGGAGACACCACGCGATCCTCGTGCGTGATCAGCACCAGTTCCATGTTGCCGCCGTCCTCGGCCACCAGCAGGTCGCGACTGTCGGGGTGCACGACCAGGTTGTCGACGCCCTTCAGCACCGGCTCCTCGCCGGCGTCGGCGATGTCGTAGAGGATGTCGACGGTCTCGGCAACGGTGTCGTAGACCCAGACGCGATTGGTGCCCTTGGTCGTGAAGTAGACCTTCGACCCGTCGATCCAGCAGCCTTCGCCACCGTCGAAGATCGCGGCCTCGCGCACCTGGTAGCGCGTCGGCACCGGAATGCCGAGCGGGTTGCGCACGCGCTCCCAGCGCACGCGACCCGGCGTGGTCTCCTTGACCTCCGGCATGATCGCGCGCCAGGCGATGTCCTCGTGGCCGGCGCCGGGGTGGGCCGCCAGCCACTCGTCGATCTCGCGCTGGTAGTTGCGGCGCACGGCCGGCTCGGCCTCGTCGCGTACCAGCACTTCCAGCGTGCCGCGGGACAGGTCCGGATAGTTGTCCGGCGTGTAGCGGTAGAAGGCGCCGTCGCCGGCGTCCTCGGTCATGTAGACGCGCTGGCCGACCGGGTCCACGGCCGCGGCCTCGTGGTTGAACTGGCCCATCGGCACGATGCGGCGCGACGGGTTGAGCAGGGTCGGATCGCATTCGTAGACGAAGCCGAGGAAGTTCTCCTCGCACGACAGCCAGGTGCCCCACGGCGTGGGGCCGCCGGCGCAGTTGTTGTTGGTGCCCTGCAGCACCGGGTAGGCGTCCACGACGTTGCCCTCGGCGTCGAAGCGCACCGCGCCGACGCCGCCGCGGTCCTCGCAGAGGCGGTCGAAGGGCGCGTCCAGGCACTCGTCGGCGATGATCGGCACCTCCGAGTTGGAGACGTAGATCCAGCCGCCGTCGTCCTGCGGGAAGACCGCGCCGCCGTCGGGGGCGCGATGCCACACGTAGTTGGACATGCCGCCGCCGGCCAGCGCCACCGGTGAATAGGCCTCGGCGATCCGGCGCGAGGTGAAGCCGGGCGGCAGGTACAGGCCGTTCTCGTCGGGGCCCTGGAGCGCGCCGTAGGGGCTCGGTCCTTCCTGCGCCGGTGCGGCGTAGGCGCGCTTCCAGAAGGCCTCGCCGAGCGCGAAGGTCCCGGCAACGGCCAGGCCGGTGTGGAAGAACTGACGTCGGTGCATGGTTGCCTCTGTGATGGCGATGGGATTGCGTCCGGGCGGGTGCCGATCAGGGGGCGAGCGGCGGTGCGTCGGGCTTGGGCGCGCTGGGCCCGTCGGCGCTGCGCAGCCGGCTTTCGCCGGTGCGCGTGAAGCGCGCCGTGGCGAAGCTTTCGCCGGAGCCGGGCTCGAGGATGTTGTCGACGTACCACCACTCGCCCTGGCATTGCTCGGGGGTGATGTCGAGCAGCACGTAGCCGTGGCGCTCGCCGTCGAAGTAGCGGATGTGCGGGTCGGTGATCCGGAACAGGCTGCGCACCAGTCCGGTGGTCCCGCTGGGGAAGCCGCTCGAGGTCACCGACGGTGTCACGAACTCCACGCCCTGGCCCTTGATGCGCGGCGGGTCGAGCGGATCGCCGGTGAGCCCGGCGAGCAGATTGGCGACCGCGCCCGGATCGCGGAACAGATCGATGCCCCAGGAGCTGTGGATGTCGCCGGTGAGCACGACCAGGTTCTCGACCTGGCCGGCATCGAGCGCATCGAAGACGCGCTGGCGCGCGGCCGGGTAGCCGTCCCACTGGTCGGCATTGATGGCGAGGAGCTCGCCGGTGAGTCGCGTGCCGAGCAGCTCGACCTGCGGCAGGGTCAGCAGGCGCAGCTGACCGAACATGACCTGCTGGCCGAGCAGCTTCCAGGTGGCGGTGGATTCGATCAGCCGTGATCCCAGCCAGGCCTGCTGGCGTTCGCCCAGCAGCTGGCGGTTGGGGTCGTTGACCGCCGGGCCGCCGAGGGCCAGCGGCAGCTGCTCGTCGCGGCCGTAGAGCCGGGTGTCGAGCATCATCAGATCGACCAGATCGCCGAACACGAACTGGCGCCAGATGCGCTGCGGATCGCCCGGATCCACCAGGCGGATGGGCAGCCACTCGAAGTAGGCCTGGATGGAGTGCGTCTTGCGCTCGGACCAGATGCCCTCGTCGCCCTCGGTGTGGTTCTGCGCGCCGTCCTGCCAGGAGTTGTTGGTCGACTCGTGGTCGTCCCAGACGCAGATCATCGGGTGCTGGCGGTGCACCTCCTGCAGATCCGGGTCGGTCTTGTACTGGGCGTGGCGGATGCGGTAGTCCGACAGCGTGACGATCTCGCTGGCCGGCTGCGCGCTGCGGTCGTCTGCGAGCTCCGGGTTGCCCGAGCTGCCGTACTCGTAGATGTAGTCGCCGAGATGGAACACCGCGTCGAGGTCGCTGCGCGCCGCCATGTGGCGATAGGCCGCGAAGTAGCCCTCCGGATAGTTCGAGCACGACGTGAACGCGAAGCGCAGGTGCGCGACGCTGCCCACGGGCAGCGTGCGCGTGCGGCCGATCGGCGATTCGGCGCCGCCGGCCGAGAAGCGGTAGTAGTAGGTCGTGCCCGGACTCAGGCCGACCGGGTCGACCTTGACGGTGTAGTCGCGGCCGGCATCGGTGACGACGCGCTCGTCGATCAGCACCTGCGTCATCGCCGGGTCGGTGGCGACGCGGTAGCGCACGTTGACCGGGCCGTCGGCGTCGGGCGTCACGCGCGTCCAGAGGATGACGCGGTCGGCCAGCGGATCGCCGGAGGCGACGCCGTGCAGGAAGCGCACCGGCGTGTCGTCGGGCGGCGGCATGTCCGAGGGATCGGAACCGCCGCAGCCCGGCAGGACCGGCAGCAGCGTGCTGCCGGTGAGAATGCCGCAGCGGCGGATGAATTCACGGCGGTCCATGGCTCTCCCAGAGGCGGCCCGCGGCCGCCGAAGCGTTATCGATAGGTGGACAGGTAGGGGTGTGGCGCATGCGCGGCGTGGTCGCAGTGGTGCGCGAAGCCGGGCGGCGGTCCGTCCGGGTACAGCAGCTTCGGCGCCATCGTCCGGGCGCGTGTGCGCGCCGGCGAGGTTGCCGCCAGCGCGAAGATCTGCTGCGTGCGGTCGCGCTGCAGGCGGTGCGCGTGGCGCGTGCCGGCGAAGACCAGATGCGGCCCCGCGGGCACCGGCCAGGTGTTGTTGCCGGGGGCGTCGATCAGCGCCGGGTCGCGCCAGGCGCCATCGGCGTGACGCGCGTGCATGACGCGCCAGCGCCAGTCGGCGCTGCGGCTGTCGAACCAGGCCAGGCGCGCGTTGCCGCCGGCATCCAGACCGAGGCGCGGCTGGCGTGCGCTGCTCGCCGGCTGCGCGCTGACCGACACCGGTTCGGCGAAGGCGCCGGCACCGGCTTCGCGGCTCGCCGCCAGCACGGCGAGATTGACCCCGGCCGCCGACAGCGCCTTGCTGTCCCACGCGACGTGGGTGTGGCCGTCGCGGTCGACGACGATGTCCGGGTGGCGGTCGGCGGCGTCGTCGGCGCCCAGGAAAACCGGCTCGCCGGCACTGCCATCGATGCGCACGACCGCGATCTGCCAGTTGTCCGGGTCGGTGCCCTCGCCGCTGCCGGCCTGGCCGGTCCACAACGGGTCGGGATCCGAGCGGTTGTCCTGCCAGGCCACCAGCACGCCGCCGGCTTCGTCCACGGCCACCGCCGGGCGCACCGAGGCCGGATAGTGCGCGCTGCGCGCGTCCAGGGGCGAGGCCGCCGAGACGGTCTTGCCCACGGCGCTGAGGTTGACCGGCTGGGAAACGGTGCCGTCGATGCCGACCTGCGCGTGCCAGATATCGAAGGCGGCTCCCGGACGGATCTCCTGCCAGACGACGTGCGCGGTGCCGTCGGCATCGAGCGCCACGTCCGGATGCATGGCGCGACCGTCGACGGCGCGCACCGCGATGTCGGCGCCGAAGCTTTCGCCACCGTCGTCGCTGCGCCGCAGATGGACGGCCGGGCGCCGCGGCACCTGGCCGGCGCGCTCGTCCTGCCAGACCGCCACCACCGTGTCGCCATCCGCCGCGATGCGCGGAAAGCGGGCGCTGCCCGAGTCGGCGAGAGCCCGTGGCGGCGACCAGCGCCCGCCGCCATCCCGGCGCGTGTAGTGCACCCGGGTGGTGGTGGCGTCGTGGTGCTCGCCGACGACATGCAGCGCGTCGCTGCCGGCGACGAAGGCGGCGTCCGGAAAGCCCGCGAAGGCGCCGCGGCGGCCGAGGGCGTACTCCGCGCCGTCGTCGCGGCCGGTGTCGGCCGGCGGCAGTGCGTCGCCCTCGGGCGTCACCGGGGCTTCCGAGACGAAGATCGGCGAGGTCAGCGCGCGCAGCTGGTCGAGCAGTTCCTGGAAGACGTTCTCCAGCTCGGCGGGCCCGAGCACCAGACCGAACACCAGGCTCGACGGCTCGGCGAGGCCGATGCTGCGCACTTCGGCGCGGTACCACTGCGGCGTGTCGCCGGTGGTCACATCGACGGTGAGCTCGTGGGTGCCGGGGGTGACGACGCTGGCCCGCGCGATCGGGCCGGCGCTGCGTCCCGGGCTGGCGTAGACCAGCACGCGGCTGCCCAGCGCGTTGTCGGTGCGCACGCGCAGCACGCCGCTGGTGCCAGCGGGCACGAAGACCTCCTCGCCGGCCTGGACCTCGAAGGCGCCGTCACCGTCGAAGTCGGCGTCGAGCACGGTGCGCGGCGCACCGGCACCGCGGGCGTGGATATGCGTGCGGCCGGCGCGCAGCGCGTCGACCACCGCGCGCTCGCTCAGCGTGTCGGTCAGCACCTCGGTGCGCGGCCGCGCCGGCGTGCCGCCGAGCGCCCAGAGCTCCTTGAAGTGGTTGTCGCTGGCGCCGGCGACGCCGAAGCGAAAGCCGGCGTTCCAGCGGTTCTCGGCGTAGGCGATCTCGGCCTCGGGATTCTCGGCGCGGTTCCAGACCTCGACCAGATCGATGCCCACGGCGTCGGCGCGCGGGTCGATAGTGCCGTCGTCGTCGATCAGGTCGCGGTCGGGATGCGCCGTGACCCAGGCCGCACCCTGGCTGTGCGCGAGCCAGATCGATTCCTGCACCACGCGGCTGCGCGCGGCGCCCTCGACGTCCGCGTTCTGGTCGATCATGTCGACGGCGCCGTGGACGGTGGCGTGCGGCCGGCCGTTGGCCTCCTCGCCCGGGATCAGCAGGACGCTGTCCGAGGTCCACTGCGGATCGTAGTGGTGATCGTAGGTGCGGTGGTCGGTGATCGGCAGCCAGTCGAGCCCGACGTTGCCGGCCAGGCGGACGATGTCGGCCACCGGCATGTTGCCGGGGGCGGCGTCGTCGGCGATCTGGCGGCCGAGGCTGCCGTCGGAGCTGTGATCGGAATGGGTGTGCAGATCGCCGCCGCGCCAGCGTGCTGCGCTGTAGTCGATCGGGGCGCGGTTGAAGGTGGCGACCACGCCGTGCGCGCCGTCCGCGGGCAGCCTGCAGACCGCACCTTCGACCGATTCGCAGCGCCCGCTCCAGCTCTCGAATACCCAGCCGCGGGCCGGAACCGCGCGCAGGCGGGCATCGCCGTCGGCCGGAAAGTCGAAAGCACAGTCGTCGAAGCATTCGCTGCGCCGTGGCGAGGCAGTGACCTGGCCGTCGCCGAATACCGAGACGGCGACTTCGAGCGCGCGCGCCGGCGGCGGTGTCGGCGGCCCCGGTGGCGGGTCAGCTGGGTCGGCCGGGTCGGCGCTCCCGGAACCCCCGCCGCAGGCAGCCATCAGCGCGGCCGAGAACAGCACCGTCGCGTGCGTGCAGAAGCGGGCGGCCCGGACCCTCCGTGGATGCGGCCGTTGAAACTGGAACATCGTGCAACTCCGGCACGTCAGTGAACGTCGTCTTGCGCGCGGGCACGGAAGGCCGCGCGCTGCCGACCCATCCGTAGGCTCGGCCCGGCCCGTGCGGGCGGGGGCGCCAGCGCCGCGGGAGTCTAGCGAGCGCTTGTGATCGGAATGTGACGATTCCGTGTCCGTCGCCTGTGGGCATGTGCCTACACGACAACGGCGCCGTGGCCCGATGTTTGCAGCGTCCGATGCCGCTACATTGCGGTCATCGCGCGCGACCGCCGAATCCGTTCCCGATCCTGTCGTCATGCCCCGTCTCCCCGTTCTGTCGTTCTTGTCGTCCGCCCGAAGGCACGCGCTGATCGCGGCGCTGCTCGCGCTGGCGGGCTGTTCCGGAGACTACTCGGGCGGCACCGCCGGCGGCGATGGCGGCGGCGAGCCGCCGGTCGCGGATGCGGGCGGGAGTGCGGGGGGCGGCGCGGGTGGTGGCGGTGACGGCATGGCCGATCTGGTCGACGGTCGCACGCAGTACGACGCGCAGTGCCGGTCCTGCCACGGGCCGACCGGCGAGGGTGGCGTGGGACCCGCCATGACGGCGCCGGCCTGTCCGAGCTGCGCGAGCGCGGACACGCTGGTCGCCAGGATCCACGGCACCATGCCGATGGGCAATGCGGCGGCATGCCGCGACGACTGCGCCCGCGACGTCGCGCACTACATCCTCGCCGGCTTCACCACCGAAGTCGCCGACGGCGGCGGTGGTGGCGGCGGCGACGGTGGCGACGGATCGGACGGCGATGACGGCGATGACGGCGATGACGGCGATGCCGGGGCCGGCGGTACGCCCGCCCGGGATGCCACCTGCTCGGTGACCATGCGCTTCCAGAGCAACTGGAACACCGGCTTCGTCACCGAGGCCGTCATCCGGAACTTCAGCGGTGCGCCGGTGGACGGCTGGGAAGTGCGCTTCGGGTTCGCCGACGGCCAGCGCGTGACCAACCACTGGAACACCGAGCTCACGCAGTCCGGCGCCGACGTCCGCGCGCGCAACGCCGGCTACAACGCGACCATCGCCGACGGCAGCGAGGTCAGCTTCGGCTTCCAGGGCGAACACGACGGCGCCAACACGCTGCCCGCGGACATCGCCCTCGTCGCCGACGGCTGCGTGCTCGCCGGTGACGATGGCGCGGGCAGCGGCGGAGGCGGCGACGGCGGCACACCGGAGCCGCTCGACGACGGGGAACCGCTGGCCTGCGCCGACCGGCCGCCGGCGCCGCGCACGCTGCGTCTGCTGACCCGGCGCGAGTACGACCGCACCATCCGGGATCTCACCGGCCTCGACGGCCGCTTCAGCGACGACTTCCCGGTGGAGGCACGGGTGCGCGGCTACGACAACAATGCCGACGTCGCGGTGGTCACCAGCCGGCACGTCGACGCCTATCTGGCAGCGGGTGCCGCGGTTGCCGAGCGCGCCGTCGCCGAGCGCCGTGGCGCGCTGCTCGGCGACTGCAGCAGCGGCGAGGCCTGCCTGCACGCCTTCATCGACCGCTTCGGCCGGCGCGCCTTCCGGCGGCCGCTGACCGCGACCGAGCGCGACACCTACCGCGCGCTGGACCGCGACGCGCTCACCGACGGCGACTTCGACACGGCCGTGCGCATGGTGATCCGCGCCATGCTGGCCTCGCCGCACTTCCTCTATCGCGCCGAGCTCGGCAACGCCGCGGGGAGCTTCCACGTGCTGGACGGCTACGAGACGGCCACCGCGATGGCCTATCTGCTCTGGGGCAGCATGCCCGACGACGCCCTGCTCGACGCCGCCGCGGCCGGCGACCTGGCGAGCGCGGCCGGCAGGCGCGACGCGGCCGAGCGCATGCTCGCCGACCCGCGCGCCCGCGAGCAGATCGCGGATTTCGCGGGGCAGTGGACCGGGGCCTACCGCATCCTCGAGCAGTTCAAGGATCCCGACATCTATCCGCGCTTCGACGACGACGTGCGCGAGGCGATGGCCGAGGAGCTGGCGCGCTTCGTGAACCACGTCTTCCTCGACGCGCCGGACGGCTCCTTCCGCGAGCTGCACACCGCCGACTACGTCTTCCTCAACGGCGCGCTGCGCGCGTTCTACCGGCAGCCCGGCGCCACCGGCGACCCCGCCTTCGCGCGCCAGCCGGCGGCGGACGGCACGCGCGGCGGTCTGCTCGCGCTCGGCGCCGTGGTGGCCAGCCACGCGCATTCCAACGAGTCGTCACCCATCAAGCGCGGCGTCTTCGTGCGCGAGCGGCTGCTGTGCCAGGAGCTGCCCGACCCGCCGCAGGATGTCGACACCACCCCGCCCGGACTCGACCCGAGCCTGACCACGCGCGAGCGCTTCGCGCAGCACACCGACGATCCCAACTGCGCGAGCTGCCACCAGTACATCGACGGTGTCGGCTTCGGCTTCGAGCGCTACGACGGCGTCGGGGACTATCGCGACCGCGAGAACGGGCTGGCCGTCGACGCTTCCGGCGAGGTGGTGGACATCGAGGGCTTCCGCACCGGCACCAGCGATCCCTTCGCGGGGCCGCGCGAGCTCGGCGCGCTGCTTGCCGACAGCCCGGTGGCGCAGGACTGCGCGGTTCGCCAGTACTACCGCTACGCGCGCGGCTACGAGGAAGGCGCCGCCGACCAGTGCACGCTGGACGCGCTGACGGCGTCGTTCCGCGACGGCGGTCTCGTGCTGCGCGACCTCATCCTCGACCACATCGCGCACCCCAGCTTCGTGCGCCGCCGTGCCGGAGGTGACGCGTGACCCGATCGATCCTCACCCGCCGGGGCTTCCTCGCCGGCATGCTGCGCACCGGCACGGCGCTGCCGCTGTCCGCACTGCTGCATCGCGCCGCCCTGGCGCAGGAGGGCGCGGCGCCGATGCGCGCGCTCTTCGTCTACATCCCCGACGGCTGCGCGCCGTCGCTCTGGCATCCCAGCGGCAGCACGCACGATTTCGCGCTGCCGGCGATGACCGAGCCGCTGGCCGCGGTGCAGCAGCACTGCGTGTTCCTCGAGGGCCTCAACATGTACGCCGGCGGCTCGACGCACGAGGGCGGCATGGCCAAGGTGCTGACCGCCACCGGCGATGTCTCGCTCGATGTCTTCGTCGGCCAGTACTACCGCGACCGCACGCCGCATGCCTCGATCCATCTCGGGGTGGCGTCGAATCACCAGAATGGCGGCTCCAACCACATGTCCTACCTGGGCGCGAACCAGCCGGTGTCGCCCGAGGACAATCCGCTGTCGGCCTACGAGCGTCTGTTCGGGCCGCCGGGCGGCGTTGCCGATGTCGCCAACCGTCGCAGGCTGTCGGTGCTCGATGCCGCGGTCGACGATCTCGGGCGCCTCCAGAGCCGGCTCGGCCAGACGCAGCGCCTGAAGCTGGAGCAGCACATGGATGCGCTGCGCGAGGTCGAGAACCGCATCGTCTCGGCCGACCAGGGCAGCGCCGGTGCCTGCCGGCAGCCGGACTGGAACCGCGCCGGCTGGTCGATGCCGGACGGCTACAACAGCTATCCGCTGTACTACAACCGCGACGACCAGTTCGCGGAGGTCGGGCGTCTGCAGATGGATCTGGGCGTGCTGGCGCTGGGCTGCGACCTGACGCGCAGCGTGTCGCTGCAGTGGTCGCATCCGGTCAGCCCAGCGCATCTCGAGCCCGAGACCGGCGCCACCCAGCGCCATCACGATTCGTCGCACTTCGATGCCGGCAACCTCGATTCGGCGGCGAACTTCGTCCGCTACAAGCGCTGGTTCACCGAGCAGTTCGCCTATCTGCTGCGGGCACTCGATGCGCAGCCGGACGGCGACGGCACGCTGCTCGACCACACCGTGGTGTTCCTGTGCTCGGAGTTGGGGCATTCGTCGCGGCACGACCACCGCAACATGCCCTTCGTGCTGGCCGGTCGGGCCGGCGGCCTTGAGACGGGGCGCTATCTCGACTACGGCTCGGCGCACGACGGCGATGGCGAGACCCACGCCAAGCTGCTGGTCTCGATCGCCAACGCGGTGGGGATTCCCATCGAACGCTTCGGCTACACCGGCCACGGCGCCGGGCCGCTGCCCGGGCTCTACGGCTGACGCGGCCGGCGCGTCAGTGCGTCATGCACTGCTCCGGGCGCGCCGAGAAGGGCAGGTTGAGGAACCGCTGGAAGAACGTCGGGTGCCGGTCCGTGTCGAGCAGCGTGCCCATGCATTCGCGTGCCCACGGCGCGGCGTCGGTGCCCAGCACGATGCCGAGCCGCTGGAAGGCGGCGCCCAGCGAGAAGCGCGCCTTGTCCTCGGCATGGCACTGCCGGAAGGTCTCGGCGAGGTAGATGGCCGACAGCGTCACCTTGGTGGCACCGAGGCGCGGTTCGATGCGCTTCGCCCACAGGGCGTCGGAGATCAGGTCGAAGGCGCAGCCGACATACGGGATCGATTCGTTCCACTGCTCCAGCTCGTAGTAGAGGCCGCCGGTGCTCATCCACTCGAACCACGTGTCGATCAGGCGCTGGTTGTCGCTGGTGGCGAGCAGCTGTCGCCGGTGATGGGTACAGAGGAAGTGCATGGCGAAGTCGTCTCCCGCATTCGGACCTTCACCATAATGCGAACCATTCGTATTTTCAATAGCTACGGTGCTTGCCCGCTATCGGGCTGCACCGGCACCGTCAGATCGCCGTCCGCGCCGCTCAAGCGGATATCGCGATAGCGGCATTCGCCCACCCCGCGCTGGAAGACCGAGTTGGCGATCAGCCACACGCCGACCACGCGCGCCGGATCGGAACCGCCGATGGCGCGCCGGTAGTCGGCGAGGATGCTGCGCCGCTCGGTCAGCCACTGCCCGAGCTCGGCGGGATCGTTGCGGATCACCCAGTGCGTCTCGCGCTCCTTCCACCACGACAGCGGGCACTGGAAGATGGTGTCGACGGGCAGCGCGGCGCTCCACATGTAGGTGAGATCGAGCCCGTTGTCGAACTCCACGGCGATGGACAGATAGTCGTGGGTGGGCTCGGTGTGCTCGGGCAGCTCGGACGGCAGCCTGGTGGCCTGCCACTGCCAGGTCAGGGCGAGGTCCGCATCGAGGGGGACATCCACCGGGTGCTGCAGGATGCCGACGTCGGCGTGGGTGCAGCATGCCATCTCGCCGGCATCGCCGGCGTCGTAGATGCTGCCCTCGCCGAGCCGCCACAGGTAGTGCCAGCCCGGTGGCGCGGCATCGCCGTCGTCGGTCGCTTCGCCGAACAGCGCGGCATCCGCGGCCGACAGCGCATCGGTTCGTGCCTGGGCGCGCCAGACCACGACCGCGACATCGAAGGCGCCGCCGATGCGGGCGCGCGGCACATCCGGTCCGAAGTCGCCGCGGCGGGTGGAGAACTCGCCGGGCAGCGTGGCCATCAGGTCCAGCCGGCCACCGTGCGCGGCGTGCACGGTGTGGGTCGCGCTGCGCACCTTGCGCGCCTCGCCGTCGCCGACGCGGTACCAGAGCCCGCTCTTCGCGCCGAGCCCGACATCGAGCAGCCGCGACACGTGCAGCCAGCCGCCGGTGATCAGCGTGCACTGCGCGCCGTCCGGCAGGACGACGGCCTCGTGCCAGTGCGATGCGCCGGCCGGCACGCGGTGCCAGCGCACCTCGGCGATGGCGGGCGCCAGCGACGCCAGGGCGCTGTCGACACGCGACCGGAAGTCCGCGACCGGCGTGCGAGCCGCCCCGCCGGAGAGCCGGTGCCGCAGTCGTCGCCCCGCGAAACGCAGCATGGTGGGAAGCGCGCTGGGCGCGTTGCGGACCGGCTCGGTCATGGCGGCGACAGGGGTGGGGGCGTGCCGTCAGCCTGCGTCAGCGGGCGCCGCCCGGCAAGTCGCGCCGGCCCGGGTTGCCGGGCGCGATCAGTGCTCGACGAAGGCCCGTTCGAACACGTATTGCCCGACGTCGCCGATGTGCTTGGAGGCCTGGAAGCCGCGGTTGTCGAGGATGTCCCGGAACTCGGCCAGCATCGAGGGGCCACCGCACAGCATGGCGCGGTCGGTCTCCGGATTCAGGGGTGGCAGGCCGAAGGTGTCCGGGATGGTGCCGTCGGTGAGCAGCTCCGTGAGTCTGCCCCGGTGGCGGAAGTCCTCGCGCGTCACGGTCGGGAAGTAGCGGAACTGCTCGCGGATGGTCTCGCCCAGCAGCTCGTGCTGGGGCAGCTCCTCGGTGAGATAGTCGTGATAGGCGAGATCCGCGACCCGGCGCACGCCGTGGCACAGCACCACCGTGTCGAAGCGCTCGTAGGTGCGCGGGTCCTTGATGATCGACAGGAAGGGCGCGAGCCCGGTACCGGTGGCGAGCAGGTAGAGGCGCTCGCCGGGGTGCAGGTCGTCGATCAGCAGTGTGCCGGTGGGCTTCTTGCTGAGCAGGATCTCGTCGCCCGGCGCCAGATGCTGCAGCCGCGAGGTCAGCGGGCCGTCCGGCACCTTGATGCTGAAGAACTCGAGCGTGTCCTCCCAGTTCGCGCTCGCCACCGAGTACGCGCGCATCAGCGGCTTACCGTCCACCGGCAGTCCGACCATGATGAACTGGCCATTCTCGAACCGCAGCGCGGGGTCCCGCGTGGTGGTGAAGCTGAAGAGACCGTCATTCCAGTGACGCACATCGAGCACGCGCTCGTTCAGAAACTTTTGCATTGATAAATCCGGGGGTGATTCCGTTTGGGTCTATTATATGGGAATGGATCGCAAGTAAAGCCCCCGAACGGCGTAGAAGGTCGACGGGATCGGGGTCGGGTGCGCCGCGGTGGTCGGCGGCTCGGGCCCGAAGCGGCGCTGCTGCGGGCTCGGAGCCGGACATGGCGCGTATCATCGCGGTCCGGCGCCCCGCATTTTTCGACTATCCACATGCGCGATCGTTCTGTAGACAGGAGCCCCGCTTCGGGGACTACGCGCGCCGTCGGGGCCGCCTGATGCGTCGGCTGCTCGCCATCCGGCACCTCGCCTTCGAGGATCTCGGCAGCTTCGAGACCGTGGCGCGAGCGCGCGGTTTCGAGCCGGCCTACGTGGCTGCTCCCGATCTCGTCGAGGGCCGTTTCCCGTGGCAGACCGCGGATCCGCTGGTGGTGCTCGGCGGCCCCATCGGCGTGGGCGATGGTGCGCAGTATCCCTGCATCGGCGTCGCCATCGACGGGCTGCGCGAGCGCCTGCGGAACGGCCGGCCGACGCTCGGCATCTGTCTCGGTGCGCAGCTCATGGCGGCGGCGCTGGGTGCGTCCGTGCGGTACAGCGGCGCGCAGCACGTGGGATGGAGCGCACTCGAGTTCGGCCCGGATCCCGGTCCGCTCGCGGGTCTCGCCGGCGTGCCGGTCCTGCACTGGCACGGCGACACCTTCGACGTGCCGCCGGGCGCGCGCCTGCTCGCCGGAACCGCGGCCGTGCCGCACCAGGCCTTCGACATCCCGGGCCAGCCGGTGCTGGCCCTGCAGTTCCATCCGGAAGTCGAGGCCGCGGGGCTGGAGCACTGGCTCATCGGGCATCACCGTCAGTTGTCCGATCTCGGCATTGCCCCGGATGCGCTGCGCGCGCAGGCGGCCCGCCATGCCGCGGCCATGACGCAGGCGGGCGATGCCGTGTTCGGCGACTGGCTGGATCGCGCGGCGCCGGCATGAGCGCGCTGCTGCTGGTCGTCCTGTGCATCGCCGCCGGTGCGCTGGTGGCACGCGCGCCGCATCCGGCGGGCATGGTGCCGGCGCTGAACTGGTGGGTGATCAACGTCGCGCTGCCGGCGCTGGTGCTGGTGCGCGTGGTGGCGCTGGACTGGTCGCTCGACCTGGTGTGGCCCGCGGTGGCGATGTGGCCCGTGTTCTTCGGCGCCTGGCTCGTCATCGCCGTCATCGGGCGCGCACTGGGATGGCGTCGGGGCGAGATCGGTGCTCTCGTGCTGACCTGCGGGCTCGGCAACACCTCCTTCGTGGGATACCCGCTGATCGAGGCGCTGCGCGGGCCCGAGGCGCTGGGCGTTGCCGTGGTGGCCGATCAGCTCGGCACCTTCCTGCTGCTGTCGACCTTCGGGTTGCTGGTGGCCGCGTGGTATGCGGGCACGCGCGTGGCGGTGGGCGAGATGGTGCGTCGCGTGGCGCTCTTCCCGGCCTTCATCGCCCTTATGGTGGCGATCCTGCTGCGTGCCAGCGGAATGGGGCTGCCAACGATCCTGGCCGAGGCACTGGAACGGCTGGGCGACACGCTTACACCGCTGGCGCTGTTCTCCGTGGGGCTTCAGCTGCAGCTGCGTGCCAGCGCCGCCGACATGGGCCGCATGAGCGTCGGTCTCGGTTGGAAGATGGTCCTCGCCCCGCTGACGGTGTGGACGCTGCTCAGCATGCAGGGCCAGAGCGGCGACGTCCTCGACATCACCGTCCTGCAGGCCGCAACCGCCCCCATGATCACCGCCGGCATCCTCGCGCAGCAGTACGGTCTGGCGCCGCAGCTCGCCAACCGCATCGTCGGCGTCGGGATCATGCTGTCCCTCCTGACCGTGCCCTTCGTCAGCTGGCTGCTCTAGCCGCGCATCCATTCCACCGTTCTAGACGTATCGACGACATGTGCTGGTCGCGACCCGTACGGCGGATGCCGTGTGCGCCGGCCATGCGCCGCGCCGGCCGCTACAGCGTCCGCGCGTTGTTCGACATGTCTATGACGAAAACGCGACATAGCGCGGTCCGGGGATAGAAAGGCAAGGAAACGAGAGGTGCAGCCATGAGCGAGAACGAACACGAGAACCCCCAGCATCCGATCCAGGTCGCCGCCCGGCGCAGCGGCCTCAGCACGCACGTCATTCGCGCCTGGGAGAAGCGCTATCAGGCGGTTGCGCCGAAGCGCTCCGGTTCCGCGCGGCGGCTCTATTCCGATGCCGAAGTCGCCCGGCTGACCCTGCTGCGTCGGGTGACCGAGGCCGGCTGGCGCATCGGTGACGTCGCGGGTCTGCCCGACGAGAAGCTCGCGCAGCTTCTCAAGGACGAGGGCATTTCCAGCACGCAGTCGCTGGCACCGTCGCCCGAGCTCGAAGCCCCCAGCGCCGAGCAGCTGGTGCGGCTGGCGCTCGATGCCGTGGCGCGGCTGGACGGCCCCGCACTGATCCGCATCCTGGAGCGGGCGGCGACCTCGCACTCCACGCCGGCGATGATGGAGACCGTGATCGCGCCGGTAATGGCGGCAGTGGGCGAGCGCTGGCGGATGGGGCGGATGCGCGCCTGTCACGAGCACTTCGTGTCCGCGCATCTGCGTTCCTTCCTGGGCGATGCGCTGGCCCAGGCGTCGACGGTCAGCGAGGGGCCGGTGCTGCTGGTGACGACGCCGTCGGCCCAGACCCACGAGATCGGCGCGCTCATGGCCGCCGTGATCGCGGCGCGGGCAGGCTGGCGCGTGATGTTCCTGGGTCCGAGCCTCCCGGCCGACGAGATCGCGTTCGCGGCCGATCTCACGCGCGCCAAGGCGATCGCGCTGTCGATCGCCTACCCGGCGGATGATCCCCGTCTGCCCGCGCAGCTGCTGCGGCTGCGCACCCAGCTGCAGCCTGGGGTGCCCATCTTCGCGGGCGGACCGGCGACGGCCGGCTATGCGCGGGCACTGGAGCAGATCGGCGCGATCCTGCCCGACTCGCTGTCCCGGTTCGACCGGGATCTGGAGGCGCTGCGCCGGGTGGGCGACTGACGCCGGCGGGCCTAACCGCCGCGCCGGATGCCCGAGCGCTTGCGCGCCGAGCGCGCGAAGGTGCGCAGGAAGTCCATCTGGTCGGCGAGGATGCGGCGATTCTGCAGGATGAGGTACTCGGCCAGGTTGGGCGTGTATGGCACCGCCAGCAGCTTCATGCCGGCCTGCTCCGGTGTCCGGTCATCCTTGGCCTGGTTGCAGCGCCGGCACGCGGTCACGCAGTTCTCCCAGACGTTGTCGCCGCCGCGCGACACCGGTACGACATGGTCCCGCGTCAGCTGCGTACTGGGGAACTGCCCGCCGCAGTACATGCAGAGATTCTCGTCGCGCTCGAAGAGCGTGCGGTTGTTGAGCAGCGGGACGCCGCGCGTGAAGCGGTGGGAGCGATCGGCGACCGCGATGATCGAGCCGATCTCGAGTCGCGAGCGGATGCCGCGGGCATTGACGCCGCCGCGAATCTCGAAACGCTCCTGCCCCGCTTCCCAGCAGACCCGGGAGCGGGCGTAGAGGGTGGCCGCTGTCTGCCAGTTGATCCATCCCACCGGCAGGCCGCCAGCATCGAGCTTGAGAATCGACGGTAACGACATGGCTGTGCCTGTAGACGTCCTTATCCTAGCCCATCGCGATGCGGCGCGGGCACTGTGCCGATCGCGTCGCAATCTTCGGCGCTCTTCGTGACAGGAAGCTGACAACTTTCCTGCATTTGGACGACTGTCATGGCGACCGCATCCCCCTGCGCTCGTGCCCGGGAAGGTGCGCGAACGGGGAACTGGCCAGTGACGACTGCGCGCGACCTTCCAGGCGGCCACCCGCGCAACGATCCACTGCGCGGCCACAGCTATGCCTTCGTCGATCTGCAGGGTGCCGATGGCGCCTGGCGCGTGCCGGCCGATGCGCCGGCGGGCGTCCAACGGCTGTGCCACTGGGGCGTGGCCGTGCCGGGCGGTGCCGTTGCCTGACCATGAGGGCGGTCGGCGGCAGGAGATGGAGCGGGTGAAGGGAATCGAACCCTCGTCGTAGGTCGGGTAGGAGGGCGACCTCGCGGTCACCCTCCCCCCTAAGAACCCAGCGTGCACGTTTCCGCGCACTGGGCTCAAGCAGCCACTAACCCAGCTCTTCGAGTAGGGCGGCGGCATGAGAACCTTCCGGCTCCCCGTTCAGCGCATCGGTGCTCTCGCCGGTCCAGCGCGAGTGCACCTGCCGATGGCAGGTGGGGTGGAGTAGCAGCAGGTTGGACGTGTCGTCCGTGCCGCCATCGACCCGCCGGACCTTGTGATGAAGATGCCATCCAGTGTCCGGTGTGATCGGTGCGCGACAGATGGGGCAGCGCCCCTCCTGCTTCTTCCACAACCACTGCAGTTTCCCTTTGCCGCGCAGGGTCTGGCTCATCCTCCAGCCAAGTCGGCTGAGCAGATAAGGCTCCCATTGCGGCAGATAGGGGTTGGCCTCAGCTTTGATCTTCTTGTGCATTCGGTAATGGAATGCGGACAGGAGAACGAGCTGACGGTCATCGACGGCGAACCTCCAGTCACGGCCATGGATGGTCGAGAAATACCGCTTCTTGACCCATCTCCGACCCTTATTGGGGTGTCGCCGCTTCGCCCAGCGCCATAAGGCGTACCAGATCTGGTGATCCAGCTGCCGGAACGTGTCGCGAACCGCTACGGGTTGATGGTACTGAGCCCAACCCCGAAGGGTCTGATTCAGCCGGAAGATCAGATCTTCCTGCTTAGCCGCCCGCATAGTTCGTACTGCATCCCGAACCTTGCCGTAGAACGCTGCGCGATTGCGCTTGGCGGGTACGACCGTCAGTCCTTCGCGGAGCCATCGGACGTGCCAGCCTAGGAAGTCGAAACCCTCTTCGACGTGTGTCACGCGGGTCTTTTCCTTCGAGAGCGTCAGGCCGCGCTCAGCCAGAAAGGACTCGATGACCGGGGTGACGTCCCGCTCCAATAGCTCTCGCGAACTACCGGTGACGATGAAGTCATCCGCGTATCGAACCAGCCGCACTTTCAGCTTGCGAGACTTGAAGCGCTCCCGGAGGAGTGGTTCCAGCCCGTCCAGCGTCAGATTGGCCAGCGTGGGCGAGATGATCCCGCCCTGTGGGGTGCCAGCTTCGGTGGGGAAGAGGCGTCCCTTCTCGACAAAGCCCGCCTTCAGCCACTTCCGGAGCATCTGCTTGTCCACGAGGACGTTGCGGATGAGCCAGTCGTGGCTGATATTGTCGAAACATCCCTTGATGTCGGCTTCCAGAACCCATTTCGGCGAGCATTCCCGACTCAGCGCTGTCTTGCATTGCTGAATCGCGTCCGCTGTGGACCGATGGGGTCGAAAACCGTACGAGTTGAGATCCGCTGTGCTTTCCGAGACTGGGTCGAGCGCAAGCCAATACAGCGCCTGCATTGCTCGGTCCTTCATCGTCGGGATGCCCAGAGGACGCTTCTTCCCGTTGCTCTTGGGAATATGGACACGCCTCAGAGGTTGTGGTCGGTAGCCATGGCGCCGGAGCGCACTGACTGCCTGCCACTTTGACGAAGGGGTAGACCAGGTTTCCCCGTCCACGCCCGGCGTCGCTTTGCCGCGGTTCTCGGTAACTCGACGGACCGCTACAGCTCTACCTGCCGTTGAGTTGGTCAGCAATCGTTGGAGCCGTTTTGCACTCCGCCAATCGCCGGCCGATGCCGCCTTCGCTATACGAGCCTGTAACCTCCTGACCGTGCGGAAACACTGAGCCCAGTCAATATCGGACCAGCATTGCCATTCGGTGGAGGCGACATCGCAAGCGGAATCCACTGCGTCCATATCAACCTCCTTTGGTGACATGGAGCGGGTGAAGGGAATCGAACCCTCGTCATCTGGTTGGGAACCAGAAGCTCTACCATTGAGCTACACCCGCCCGAGACCCCTGAAGGAGACGGACACACTGCGCCCCTGAGGGGAAGTGTATTCGCCCCTCAGGGAGGTGGGTACAGACCTATCTAGCGATAGGCCACCACGTGGAAGTGGGCACGCCTTTCGGCGGGGGTCATCATTTCAACCCCGTATCCCGACCATTATAGCCGGGCATTCGCTTTCTCCACGATCCTTTACCCACTGCGGATGCATCGTATCTTACGACACGACTTGTTCCCAGGGGAACACCGCATTGGGCTTACCGTGTTCCGTACAGGAAACAGGGCGGTTAGGGTTCCGTCTCTTCGCCGGCGGTACTCATGTCAGCGTGTGCCGACCAAGCAACAGCACAACCGACCGCTCCCGGTGGCAAGCAGTAAGCCGCCTGCTCCGGTGAATGGATCGAACGCAAGGCGCAGATCCATGTGGCTTCACGACGTTTAACGACGGTTCACTTGCGTTAACCCTGCAACCCAGCCTAGCACCGAATCGATTGCGCCAATCGATGCACACCAACCCCTCGCGGGGTAGGCGCCCCCGTGGGGAGTTACGTTGTCAGAACGCTTAGCACCGGACCGTTACCAGTCCCGCACCGTTCCTAGGCTACCGGTGGCTGAACACCGGGTTGGGCAGGTCATCTGGCGATGACCATCCAACAATTTCCTGCACGGCTTACGCCGCTGATGCGTTCTAGGCAAACCTCGCTTAGAACCTTTCAAGGCTGCTTCATCAGTCTTCGGCTTTCGCCTCGTGCTGATAGGTCAGCTACCTCGCGACTCACGTCGCACGCTTGGGAAGCCTCTGCTCTACCATTGAGCTACACCCGCAACGCTGCCTCGATTGTAGCGCGGTGCGGTCGCCGTGGTCGCGGGGGTGAGGTGGAAAAACGGGACGAGGCGGCGGCTCCGGTCGGTTAGCGTGCGGATCGCGGGGTCAGGTGCCGGGGCGGCGTCGGCGCCCCGTTCATCCACACGGGAGCTTCATCATGACGGTTGCCTTCCTCACCCGGTTCGCGCCATCCCTGACGGTGGCAACCGCGATCCTCGCCGCGGTGTCCGCTGCGGCGCACGCCCAGAAGGACGCCGCCGTGATCCGTCAGGACATCTTCGACCGGTTCGAGGTGGACGTCGACCGGTACGAGGCGTCGCCGGCGCTGGGCGCGCTCAGCGAGGTCCCCATCCATCGCGTGTCGGTCGGCGGTTTCGGGCCGGGCGAAAGCATCCTGTTCATGGCGGTGCGCGACGGCGAGGCATTCCGTGTCTACCGCCAGGGTCTGCCCCGCGAGAAGACCGGCTTCATGCGCCTCCTGCCGGACGACTTCCGGGTCGCGGGCCGATGCCGAGCGCCTGATCGCGGCGGCACTGGCGGTGCAGACCGAATTCTCGGCGCCCGATACCCCGCTCGAGGACATGCGCGTCGAGCGGGACGGCGATACCTACTACTTCGTCGACGGCGAGCGCTTCGGTGATGCCACCGGCTATCGCGTCGATGTCGACGGTGACGGTCGGGTGACCGCCTTCGCGTACGACGACGATCTGCCGGTGGCACCGCTGGCGTCTAGCGACTGACCGGTCTCGCCCGCGCGGCCGCTGTCGCGGCGCCGCCGCACGAACGGCGCATCCGTCTGTCCCATCGGCAGGCGAGGGGTGCGGGGAGATCGTGCCCCGCCCCTCGGTTATGATGTTCTGCTGCCTTCGGACGGGTTTCTCAATGACTGCGCAGTCCATAGTCATCACGCTCAACGGCGATGCGCGTGAGATCGCCGACGGGCTCTCCATCGCGGCGCTGCTCGACGAGATCGGTCTCGGCGAGCGGCGGGTGGTGGTCGAGCGCAACGGCGAGATCGTGCCGCGCACGCAGTTCGGCGATACGGCGCTGGGTGCCGACGATCGGCTGGAGATCGTGCGCGCGATCGGTGGCGGCGAGCCGGTGCAGGCCGACGACACGCTGATCGTCGGCGGCCGGCGCTTCTCCTCGCGGCTGCTCGTCGGTACCGGCAAGTATCGCGACCCCGAGCAGACGCGTGCCGCCATCGATGCGTCCGGCGCCGAGATCGTCACCGTCGCGCTGCGCCGCACCAACATCGGGCAGTCTCCGGACGAGCCCAACCTGCTGGATGCGGTGCCGCCCGATCGCTTCACCATCCTGCCCAACACCGCAGGCTGCTACACGGCCGACGAGGCGGTGCGCACCTGCCGCATGGCGCGCGAATTGCTAGACGGTCACAGCCTCGTCAAGCTGGAGGTGATCGGTGACCGTACCACGCTGTACCCCGATGTCCCCGCCACGCTGGCCGCGGCCGAGACGCTGGTGGCCGAGGGCTTCGAGGTGATGGCCTACACCAGCGACGATCCGGTGATGTGCAAGCGCCTGGAGGAGGCCGGTTGCGTGGCGGTCATGCCGCTGGCCGCGCCCATCGGCTCCGGTCTCGGCATCCAGAACCGCTACAGCCTGATGACCATCATCGAGCAGGCAACGGTCCCGATCCTGGTCGATGCCGGTGTCGGCACGGCCTCGGACGCCGCGGTGGCCATGGAGCTGGGCTGCGACGGCGTGCTGATGAACACCGCCATCGCCGAAGCCCGCGACCCGGTGCGCATGGCGCGCGCCATGAAGCTCGGTATCGAGGCCGGACGCGAGGCCTTCCTCGCCGGCCGCATGCCGCGGCGGCGGTTCGCGTCGGCGTCGTCGCCGGAGGAGGGAATATCCCGTTGACCTCCGGCCAGGAACGCGCGCCGGTCGCGCATCCGCGCCGGGTGCGCAGCTTCGTGCGGCGCGAAGGACGCCTGACCACCGGTCAGGCGCAGGCGCTGTCGTCGCTGTGGCCGGTCTACGGCTTCACCACCGCGGACGCCGGCGATGCCGACCGGGTCTTCGGGCGCAGCGCTCCGCTGGTGCTGGAGATCGGCTTCGGCAACGGCGACGCGACGCTGTGGCGCGCCGAGCGCGACCCGGAGCGCAACTATCTCGGCGTCGAGGTGCACCGCCCCGGCGTCGGCGGGCTGCTGCACCGCGCCCATCAGGCCGGCGTGGCCAATCTGCGGGTGGCGTGCGTCGATGCCGTCGAGCTGGTCGAGGCGCTGCCGCGCGAGCGGCTGGCAGCGTGCATCATCGAGTTCCCCGATCCCTGGCCCAAGCGCCGGCATCACAAGCGGCGCCTGATCCAGCCCGACTTCGTGGCCGTTCTGGCCGAGCGCCTGGCGTACGACGGGCGCCTGCTGCTCGCCACCGACTGGGCCGAGTACGCCGAGCACATGGTGGCGGTGTGCAATGCCGAGCCGCGCCTGCGCAACGTGGCCGACGACGGCGGCTTCGTGCCGCGTCCGGACTCGCGCCCGCCGACCCGCTTCGAGCAGCGCGGCGTGCGGCGCGGACACGCCGTCCACGATCTGGAGTACCGGCGTGTCTGAGCGCTATCCGGTCATCGCCGTGACCGGTTCGAGCGGCGCCGGCACGAGCACCTTCATGCAGGTCTTCGAGCGCGTGGCGCATCAGCTCGATCTCCGTCTCGCCTTCGTCGAGGGCGATGCCTTCCACGCCTACGATCGCGAGCAGATGCAGGCCGCGGTGTCGCGCGCCACCATCCGCGGCGAGAACTTCTCGCACTTCGGGCCGCAGGCCAATCTCCTCGACAAGCTGGAGGCGCTGTTCGCGAGCTACGGGCGCGACGGCAGCGGCCAGGTCCGCCACTATCTGCACACCGATTCCGAGGCCATCGAGGCCGGTCAGCCGGTGGGGACCTTCACGCCCTGGGAGCCGCTGCCGCCCGACACCGACATGCTCGTCTACGAAGGACTGCACGGCGGCGTGGTGACCAAGGAGCTGGACATCGCCCGGCACGTCGATCTGCTCATCGGCGTGGCACCGATCGTCAACCTGGAGTGGATCCAAAAGATCCGCCGCGACACCGGCGAGCGCGGTCACGACCCCGAGGAGGTCACGCGCACCATCCTGCGGCGCATGCCGGACTACGTGAACTACATCTCGCCGCAGTTCTCGCGCACCGACATCAATTTCCAGCGCGTGCCGCTGGTCGATGTCGCCAATCCCTTCATGACGCCCGAGATCCCGCGCGCGGAGGAGAGCGTCGTGGTCGTGCGCTTCGCCGAGAATGCCCGCGCGCGGGCGGACTTCAGCGACTGGCTGTCGCGCATCCCGGGCGCGTTCATGAGCCGGGCCGATACCATTGTCGTGCCGGGGCCGCAGCAGCCGCTGGCCATCGAGCTCATCCTGCGCCCCGCGGTCGAACAGCTCGCCGCGCGGCGCCAACGCGCACTGGGAGCAAGCACGTGGACTATCGCCGACTAGGGCACAGCGACCTCGAGGTCAGCCTCATCTGCCTCGGCACCATGACGTGGGGGCAGCAGAACACCGAGGCCGAGGCCTTCGAGCAGATCGACTACGCGCTCGATCAGGGCATCAACTTCATCGACGCCGCCGAGATGTACCCGGTGCCGCCGATGGCCGAAACCCAGGGCGCCACCGAGACCATCATCGGCAACTGGCTCGCCCGCAGCGGTCGGCGCGAGGAGATCGTGCTGGCCAGCAAGGTCACCGGCAAGTCCGCCATGGACTGGATCCGCGGCGGCCCGCGCCTCACCCGCCAGCAGATCGTCGAGGCCTGCGAGGACAGTCTCCAGCGTCTGCAGACCGACTTCCTCGATCTCTACCAGGTGCACTGGCCCGACCGCGCCACCAACTTCTTCGGCAAGCTCGGCTACCAGCACCGCGAGGACGACGACGTCGCCGAGATCGGCGAAACCCTGGGCGCGCTCGCCGAGCTGGTCGAGGCGGGCAAGGTGCGCTACGTCGGCATCTCCAACGAGACACCGTGGGGCCTCTCGGAATACCTGCGGCTGGCGCATCAGCACGACTGGCCGCGCGTGGTCTCGGTGCAGAACCCGTACAACCTGCTCAATCGCAGCTACGAGATCGGCCTCGCCGAATTCTCCTGGCGCGAGCGCGTCGGGCTGCTGGCCTATTCGCCGCTCGCGTTCGGCGTGCTGTCCGGCAAGTACCTCGGCGGCGAGAAGCCCGAGGGCGCGCGACTGACGCTGTTCGAGCGCTTCTCGCGCTACACCGGCGAGATTCCCGAAGCCGCGACGCGGGCCTATGTCGAGCTCGCCCGCGAACACAAGCTCGACCCGGCACAGATGGCGCTGGCCTACGTCAACAGCCGCGGCTTCCTGGCCAGCAACATCATCGGCGCGACGACCATGGAGCAGCTCAAGGCCAACATCGCCAGCCACGACGTGGCGCTGTCGTCGAAGGTGCTGAAGGGTATCGAGGCCATCCACCAGCGCTACCCGAATCCCTGCCCCTAGCGGCGCTCGGCGCCCGCTTTCCGCCCCGCGGCGCTCCGGCGCCGGCCTCCGGGCGCGATTTCGGGCGTATTCAGCCGCTTGTCGGCCGAGCCGCCGATAACCGGTTGCGCTGCCTCCGGCGCGGGTCTATAACCGGAGTACCGGCAATTTCCGTTGCCTTCGCCGGGCGACCGGAGGGATGCAGGCATGGCGGACTGGATGCGCGATCTCGCGGTAGGGCAGTGGTACGACATGGGTCAGGGACCCGTCGAGGTCATCGGTATCGACGTCGACAGTGAAGTCGTGCTGGTGCAGCACTTCGATGGCGAGCTCGAGGAGTTCGAGTTCGATGCCTGGATGGAGCTGCGCGCCCAGCCCATCGCGCCCCCCGAGGACTGGACCGGCGCCATGGGCTGCACCCGCGAGGAGGTCGACGACGGCGTCGCCGACGTTCCGCGGGTCGGCCGCTGGGACGATCCGCTCGACCGCATCGATCAGGACATCCACTGACCGCGTGGATAAGGTGTCTTAGGGCCACAGATTTTGGGGATTGTTTGCTGGTGGCACTGCCGCAGTCAGCGCACACCAGAACCCCAAGAAATCGGTGTCAATCCGTGACATCGGCGGCTCTAAAATCGGTCGTCCCGACTCTGCGCTGCACCGCGAATCGCCAGTACCACGCTGCCAGCAGCACCGCCGGCACGCCGAGGCCGGCCGAGCACAGGAACATGCCGGCGTAGCCGATGCCGTCGACCAGCGCGCCGGAGAACCCGCCCAGGAACTGGCCCGGCAGCGTCATCAGCGAGCTGAACAGCGCGTACTGCGTAGCCGTGTAGCCGCTGCTGGTGAGCGATGAGAGGAAGGCGATGAATACGGCGATGGCCATGCCGCCGCTGAGGTTGTCGGCGACGATGGCCGCGACCAGCCCGTAGCGCTCGGGGCCAAGCCCGGCCAGCCAGACGAAGACCAGGTTGGTGATCGGCGCCAGCAGCGCGGTCAGCAGCAGCAGGCGCGGAATGCCGAAGCGCGCCACCAGCAGGCCGCCCAGGGCGGCGCCGGACAGCGTCATCGCCAGGCCGAAGGCGGCGGCGATGTTGGCGATCTCGCCCTTGGAGAAGCCGAGGTCGAGGTAGAAGGGGTTGGCCATCACGCCCATGAAGATGTCGCTGATGCGGAAGCTGCCCACCAGCAGCAGCAGCATCAGCGCGTGCCAGCGGTAGCGCGCGAAGAAGTCCGCGAAGGGGCACACCACCGCGCCGATGAACCAGGCCTGCAGGTCACGCCACCAGCCGGTGTGGCGGGTGCGTTCCAGAAAGGCCACCACGCGTGCCTCGATGTGCGCGCTGTCGCTTCCGCGCGGCGTGTCGGGTTCGCGGATCACCAGCGTGCAGACGATTCCCACCAGCATCAGCACCGCCATGCCGCCGTAGGCCAGCGACCAGCTTCCCACCGACGCCAGATGGAGCGCGCCGGCGCCGGCCGCGAGCAGCGCCACCCGGTAGCCGAAGACATAGGTCGCCGCCATCGCACCCTGCAGATCGTCGCCCACCGCCTCGATGCGGTAGGCGTCGATGGCGATGTCCTGCGAGGCCGACCCGAATGCCGCCAGCACCGCCCACAGCGCCACCAGGCCGAGCGCGTCTGCGGGATCGGTGAGGCTCATCCCGAGCAGGGCGCCGGCTATGGCGATCTGCGCGGTCAGCATCCAGGCGCGGCGCCGTCCCAGCCAGCGTGTCAGCAACGGGACGGGCAGACGGTCGACCAGCGGCGCCCAGAACACCTTGAAGCTGTGCGCAAGACCGACCCACGACAGGAAGCCGATGGCGGTGCGCGTGACGCCCAGGTCCGACAGCCAGGCGGAGAAGGTGCCGCCCACCAGCAGTAGCGGCAGGCCGGCCGAGAACCCCAGCAGGGCCATGGCGGCTACGCGCGGATGCGCATAGACCGCCAGCGCCGCGCGCCATCCGCGCGCCGGCGCGCCGGCTTCACTCAAGCGCCGCTCCGCAGCGGGTGATCGTAGTCGGCCACCAGCGGCGCGTGGTCGGACAGGTTGTCGGCGGTGTGTACGTGCATCGCCTGCAGTTGCGCGGCGATGCCCGGCGTGCAGATCTGGTAGTCGATGCGCCATCCGACGTTGTTCTCGCGCGCGCGCCCGCGCTGCGACCACCAGGTGTAGGCCTCGCCCTCGGCGTCCGGGTGCAGCGAGCGGAAGGCATCGACCCAGCCCAGATCACCGAACACCCCGTCGAGCCAGGCGCGCTCCTCGGGCAGGAAGCCCGAGTTCTTCCGGTTGCCGCGCCAGTTCTTGAGGTCGATCTCGCGGTGGGCGATGTTGACGTCGCCGCAGACGATGTACTCGCGGCCGGCGTCCTTCCACTGGCGCAGGATGGTCGCGAACCAGTCGAGGATGCGGTACTTCTCGTCCTGGCGCTCGGTACCCGACGTGCCGGACGGCAGGTAGAGGCTGACCACCGACAGGTTGCCGTAGCGCGCCTCGAGGTAGCGGCCCTCGTCGTCGAAGGTGGCGTCGCCGAGCGCGTCGATCACGCTGTCCGGCTCCTGCCGCATGTACAGGCCGACGCCGCTGTAGCCTGCCTTGCTGGCCGGCTTGAGCGCGATGTGCCAGCCGTCCGGCGCGAACTCGGGGCGGGCGTCGAACTGCTCGCGCGTGATGCGCGTCTCCTGCAGGCAGACGACGTCGGCGCCGGAATCGGGCAGCCACTCGAAGAAGCCCTTGCGCGCGGAGGCGCGCAGGCCGTTGCAGTTGAGGGTGACGATGCGCAAGGGGCTTTTCCGCGACAATGCCGGCGTCGCAGTGTAGCCATTCGTCACGTACCGGGTGCCATGAAGCCTTACCAGACCGACTTCATCCGTCTCGCGCTGGACGCCGGCGTGCTTCGCTTCGGCGCCTTCGCGCTCAAGTCCGGCCGCACCAGCCCGTACTTCTTCAACATCGGCGCCATCGCCGGTGGTGCCGCGCTGGCGCGGCTGGCCGATGCGTACGCGGCGGCCTTCCTGGACGCCGACCTGGAAGCGGAGCTGCTGTTCGGCCCCGCCTACAAGGGCATTCCGCTGGCCGCCACCATGGCGACGGCGCTGGCGGGGCGCGGTCGCGATCTCGGCTTCGCGTACAACCGGAAGGAAGCCAAGGACCACGGCGAGGGCGGCGTGCTGGTCGGTGCCGAGCCGCGCGGCAAGCGCGTGGTCATCGTCGACGACGTGCTCACCGCCGGCACCGCGCTGCGCCAGTCGGTCGAACTGCTGCGCGCCGAGGGTGCCGAGCCGGTGGCGGCCATGATCGCGCTCGACCGCCAGGAGCGCGGCAGCGGGGCGGCCTCGGCAGTGCAGGAGGCGGAGGCCGAGCTGGGGCTGCGCGTGGTGCCGCTGGTGACGGTCGCCGAGGTCATGACCCATCTCGCCGAGGCCGGCGTGGCGCCGCAGGCTCTCGACGACATGCGTGCCTACCAGCGGCAGTACGGCACCGCGGCCGCCTAGCGCCGGCAACTCGTGCATGATGCGGGGCATGGACGCCCCGCCGCCCGAGCGCGAGATATCGCGCACGCTGTACACCGTCGGCGAAGAGATCGCGCACAGCGTGACCCATGGACTCGGCGTGCTGATGTCGATCGTCGGGCTCTGCGTGCTGGTGGCCTTCGCTGCGCTGCACGGCGACGCCGTGCACATCGTGGCGAGCGCGATATTCGGCGGCACCCTGATCCTCCTGTACACCGCCAGCACGCTGTATCACAGCATTCCGCTGCCGCGGACGAAGTCGGTGCTGCGCGTCATCGACCACGTCTCCATCTATCTGCTCATTGCTGGCACCTACACCCCGTTCACGCTGGTGACGCTGGCCGGGCCGTGGGGCTGGTCCCTGTTCGCCACGGTGTGGGGGCTGGCAGCGGTCGGCGTCGGCTTCAAGCTGTTCACCACCGGGCGCTTCGAGCGGCTGTCGGTGGCTGTCTATGTGGCCATGGGGTGGTGCGGCATGGTGGCCATCGGGCCGCTCATCGAGGCGATGCGGCCCGGCGGGCTGTGGCTGCTGGTGGCGGGCGGGCTGGCCTACACCGGCGGCGTCGTCTTCTACGTGATGACGCGCGTGCCCTACCACCACGCCATCTGGCACCTGTTCGTGCTGGCCGGCAGCGTGCTGCACTACTTCGCGGTGCTGTTCTACGTCATTCCGCGCAGTTAGGCGCGTCGCTACCAGGGCAGCACGCTGCCGTCGGCGTGCCGGAAGGTGCCGCTGCTCGCGAGATCCAGCGCGTCCATGCGGGCGACCAGCTGCTCGGCGGCCCGCTCGGGGTCGATGTGGCCGTTGTGGCCGGTCATGTCGGTGCGCACGAAGCCGGGGTGGAGGATGGCGACGGCGATGCCGCGGGCGTGCAGATCCAGCGCCAGCGACTTGCCGGCGGCATTGAGCGCGGCCTTGCTCATGCGATAGCCGTAGCGTCCGCCCGAGTCGTTGTCGGCGATCGAGCCCATGCGCGAGGTCAGCAGTCCGATGCGGGCGCCGTTCCCCATGCGGTCGAGCAGCGCCGTGGTCACGCGCAGCGGGCCGAGAGCATTGACCTCGAACTGCTCGCGGATGCCGTCGATGCCCATGTGCTGCAGCGACTCGTCGTGCATGACGCCGGCGTTGTGGAACAGCACATCGATGGCGGTGTCGCCCAGTGCCGCCTGCAGGCGCGGCATATCGGCGTCACGGCCGACGTCGATGTGTTCGATCACCCGCACGCCGAGTGCGTCGAGCGCTGCCGGGCGACCGCGACCCACCGCGATGACGGTGTCACCGCGCTCGTGCCAGCGGCGCGCCAGGGCGAGGCCGATGCCGCGCCCGGCGCCCGTGATGACGATGGTCTGTGCCATTCCGGATGCCTCCTGCGATGGGGTGGCCATGCTGGACACGCGCCCGCGGGGCGCGCAAGCCCGCTACGCGTCCTCCGGTCGGGGATCGCGCACGAAGCCGAGGCGTGTCGGCGCGGCGGCGCGGTCCAGCCGTTCCACCGGCAGCGCGGTATCGTCCAGGCGCAGCGTCAGTCCGCTGGGTGCGCCATCGGGCCGGGTCAGCGCGTCCTCCAGCGCCGCCTCGTCGAGCGTGCCGTGCTCCGGAGCGAGGTGCGCGAGCAGCCAGTCCGCCTCGTGCTCGTCGAGCAGCGCCGGTCCGTGCTCGGTGCGCAGCAGGAGCGCGCCGTTCTCGTCGATGAAGGCCGCCGTCGGTTGTCGCACCGGCCGGTCGGTATGCGTGTGCAGGGTGCCGTCGTCGGCGACGCGCAGCACCAGCGGCGCATAGGCCAGCGTCACGTAGCCGCGCTGCGGGCCGTTCTGGAAGTACCACGCGCCGCGCTCGTCGGCGAGGTAGTTGCGGCCGATGGTGTCGATGATCTGCGGGCGCGTGATGAGCTCGCCCTGGATGCACCAGCGTCCGCGCCGGTCCAGCGACAGCCAGCCGTACAGCGCCGGCACGTCGGGCCAGCGGGCCAGCGCGCGCATCATGCGGTCGTCCATGTCGTCTCCTCGGCGGTGGGCGTCTCGATCCGGCGCATGATCGGCACCCCGGGCGCGCTGCGCAATCGGCGTTGCACCGGCGGTGCGGGCGATAATGCGGGATGGAATCCGCCACCACCCGAGCCGACAGTGTCGCCCGGCGCACCCATGTGCACGGGCTGGTGCTCGCCATCGTCGGTGCCGTCTTCTTCTCGGCCAAGGCCATCCTCGCCAAGCTGCTCTACCGCGAGGGCATCGATGCGGTGACGCTGGTGGCGCTGCGCATGCTGCTCTCGGTGCCGTTCTTCGCGCTGGTGGCGGCCTGGACCTGGATACCGCGTCCGCGCCCCTCGGTCGCCGACGCCGGTCGCATCGCGTTGCTGGGGCTGCTGGGCTACTACGCCTCCAGCATGCTGGACTTCATCGGGCTGCAGTACATCACGGCCGGCCTGGAGCGGCTCATCCTGTTCCTGACGCCGACCGTCGTGCTGCTGCTCGGCATGCTCTTCCTGGGGCGGCGCGTGAACGGGCTTCAGTGGCTGTCGATGGGCTTCGCCTATGCCGGCATCGTGCTGGTCTTCCAGCACGACCTGGCACTGGGCGGCGACGATGTGGCGCTGGGCGCCGGGCTGGTCTTCGCCGCGGCCTGCACCTACGCGGTGTATCTCCTGCTGTCCGGCGAGATCGTGGCGCGCGTGGGCACCCTGCGGCTGGTCTCGCTGGCGATGATCGCGTGCTGCGTGGCCAGCGTGGTGCAGTACGCCGTGCTGCGTCCGCTGCCCGGGCTGTTCGAGCAGACCGCCGCGGTGTGGGGGCTGTCGCTGCTCAACGCGACCCTGTGCACGGTCCTGCCGGTGTTCCTGATCATGTTCGCGATCGCGCGCATCGGCGCCGGGGTCGCGGCGCAGGCCGGCATGGTCGGACCGGTGTCCACGCTGTTCCTGGCCTGGTGGATTCTCGACGAGCCGTTCAGCGCCGTGCAGATCGGCGGCACCGCGCTGGTGCTGGTGGGCATCCTGCTGCTATCGGTGCGCCGCGCCGGCTGATGCGGTGACGGTGCCGTCCGGCGTCACGCGCACGCGGGTCTCGCCGAGCATCTGTCCGGCCGCGGTGCGCAGCGCGATGCGCCACTCCCCGGCGCTGTCCGCGGGGAAGTGCTGCTTGCGCGACCAGGTGCGGTAGCCCGCCTCGCGCCCGCCGCGGATCTCGGTGGCGATGCGCTCGACCAGCACTCCCTCGTGCCGCCACTCGAAAACCAGATCCTGGCGCAGGCCCAGCGGCGCACGCACCGCTGCGAAGGTGTACAGCCCCTCGGCGCGCAGCGCCGCGGTGTCGAGGTGGTCGATCGCGGCGCCCGGTGTGCGCGGCATGCTCAGCGTCTGGGTGGCGCGCAGGGACTGCGTCTCGAGACCGACCGGCGGCACGGTGCCGCGCGCCGTCCAGCCCGCGGTCAGGGCGGCCGTGAGCAGCAGGGCGGCGCGCGGCAGGCGCCGCAGCGGTGTCGTGACGAGACGGCGCAGCACCATGGGCAGCAGGCAGAGCAGCATGAGGCCGGCCGCCAGGCCGAGCGCGCTACCGGTGTCGCGCTGCAGCGCCACCGGCACCACCACCAGTGCCGCCACGAAGGCGCAGAAGCCCTGGAAGGCCAACGCCAGCGTCGGGCGGGCGCAGATGCGGTCGAGGTAGACGCGGTCGACCGTGGTCGCGGCCGCCGCCAGCGCCACCAGCACCGCGAACACCGGCTGGCTGCTCTGCCATACCGTGGCCGCCCACACGAAGGGCAGCGCGAAGAACAGCGTTTCCTGGTGGAGCGACTGGGTCACCATGCGCAGCAGCGCCGGCGACAGGCGTCCGCGGCTCATGCGCGTGAGCAGGCTGCCCAGGGCGCCCTCGGCCAGGATCCACAGCCAGCCCGCGAGCACCATCGCCGCGATCGCCTGCGCCATTGCGGCACTGCGCTCCACCAGCACGTAGCTGGCCCAGCCGGCGACGAAGCTGATCGCGGGCAGCAGGCGGTGGCGATGGCGCAGCAGCGCGCGCGTCAGGCGGCCGGCAGCGTCGCGCCGCCGCCAGGGGGCGCGGAACGGCATGCGGATGCTCGTGGTGGAAGCGGACCGCGCCAGTATGGTCGGCGCGCCTGAGCGCGCCGTGAATACCGGGGGCTAGCGGTTGCGCACGCGCAGCGGGAGGCCATCCCGCGGCTTGGCGATCGGGGCCAGCTGGTACGGCATGGTGTAGTCCGGCGCCACGCGCCATTCGAGCTGCCGCGCCATGACGTGCATGACCGCCTTCACCTGCATCTCCGCGAAGTGCAGGCCCAGGCACATGTGCGCGCCGCCGCCGAAGGGCACCCAGGCAAAGGGATGCCGACGGTGCTCGGCGCGCTCGGCATCGAAGCGCTCCGGGTCGAAGCGTTCGGGGTCGGTCCACCACGCCGGGTCGCGCTGCGTGAAGATGGGGAAGACCGATACCGAGGTGCCCGCCGGCAGGTCGTATCCGTGCAGCGAGAAGTCGCGCGTCGCCTGCCGCACGATGGTGGTCAGCGGCGGATACAGGCGCAGCGCTTCGCGCAGCACCATGCCGGTCAGCGCGGCTTCGTCGAGCGCGTCGTGCGCCAGCGTGTCGCTGCCGATGCGCTCTGCGTCGTCGCGCAGGCGCGCCTGCCATTCGGGGTGCGCGGCGAGCGCGTAGACGATGGTGGTGAGCGCGCTGGTGGTGGTGTCGTGCGCCGCCATCATCAGGAAGATGACGTGGTTGACGATGTCCTCGTCGCTGTAGCTGCGCCCGTCCTCGTCGGTGGCCCGGCAGAGGTGCGAGAACAGGTCGTCGCCGTCGCCCGCGCGCCGCACGGCGATGCGCTCGCGGATGAAGCGTTCCAGGTAGGCCCGGCCGCGCAGCCCGCGCGCGTAGAGCCGCCCGATGACGGGTACGCGCACGGTCGCCGACGATGCCTCCACGACGTCGGTGAAGGCCTCGTTGACGCGGTCGATCTCCGACTGCAGTTCCAGGCCGAGGAAGCAGTCGGCGGCTATGCCCAGTGTCAGGCGCTTGACCGCCGGATAGAAGCGCAGATCGGGCTGCTGCCCCCAGGCGGCGACGGCGGTCTCGATATGCGGCTGCATGCGGCGCAGATAGCCGGCCAGCGCCTCGCCCTTGAAGGCCGGCTGCATCAGGCGGCGATGCTGCTTGTGGTCGCGCCCGTCGCGCAGCATCAGCCCCATCGGGAACAGATCGCCCAGGATCGGCGTCCAGCCGTGATGTGCCGAGAAGGTGCCGTCGCGGTCGCGCAGCACCAGCTCGTTGGCGTCGGCGCTGAGCAGGCAGGCGCGGTCGCGGAACAGGAAGTTGACCCGCGATACCGGCCCGAAGCGCGCGTGCTGCCGCTGCGTGAAGGTGAGCGGATCGCGCAGGAAGTCGAGGCTGTGCCCGAACACCGGCCATCCCCTGCTGCCCGGCAGGTGGCGCAGTGCCCGGTGCATGTCGGTCGCGGCCCCGGGGGGCGGTGGGTACAGGGCTTCTTCGCGCGCGCTCTGCGTCATCGTCGGTCTCCGGATCGCACTCGGTGCAGCGTGCCACGCGTTGGACGATCGTTCAATAATGACCGCGGCGATTCCGCAACGTGGCCTGTCCGCGCGGTATAGGATGCGTCGAAAGCCCCGGATGACAGCGAGGAACCGGCCCCCGATGCGCGCGTCCGCACCGCTTCCGCGATCCCTGTCGCCCGCACGCCGTCCGGCGGAGCCGGCGTCGTGAAGCGCCATGCGCGCTGGCTGATCGGCGAGTTGCCGGAGCTCGTGCGCCGCGGCGTGCTGGACGCGGCCGCGGCGCAGCGCCTGCAGGCGCACTATGCCGCCGGCGCGGCGGACGGCGGCGCCACCACGCGCGCGCTGCTGGCCGTCGCCGGGGCGCTGCTGATGGGCTTCGGCGCCGTCCTGCTGCTGGCGCACAACTGGGAACGCTTCGCGCTGCCGCTGCGCGTGGCGATCGCCTTCGCGCCGCTCGCAATCGGCCAGGCGGCGTGCCTGTGGGCCGTTACCGGCGCGCGCGGCGACCGGGTCTGGCGCGAGGCCGCGGCCGGTTTCACGGCGCTGGCGTTCGCGGCGGCGCTGGCGCTGATCGGGCGCATCTTCCACCTCGCCGGCGATCTCGACCGCTTCCTGCTGGTGTGCGCGCTGGCGGTGCTGCCGCTGGCCCATCTGCTGCGGGCGCTGACCGCGGCGTGCCTGAGCGCGCTGGCGCTGGCGGCCTGGGTGCTGGCCGCGGGCGGTGCGCCGCCGCCGCTGGCGGTGCTGGCGGCATTCGCCGCGCTGCTGCCGGTCGCGCCGCTGCTCGCCGATGGTCGCGGCGCCCCGCTGCCGGGGCTGTTCGTGATGGTCTGGGCGGTGCTGGCGACCGGTGCCGTGGCCGTGACCCTCGGCACCGACAGCGACGGTGCGGCGCCGGTGCTGTGGCTGTCGCAGATCGCTGGCGTGCTCTGGCTGCTGCACCTCGTGCGTCCCGGCGATCCCGTGCTGCGGCATCTGCGTCGCCTCGGCTTCGTCACGCTGGCGGCGCTGGCGCTGATCGCGACCTTCTCCGAATTCTGGGACGACCGCGCGGACTGGCCCATCGACACCGCTCATCCGGTGCAGGTCGTGGTGCTGCTGGCGGCAAGCGGTGCCGCGCTGCTCGCACTCGTCGCGCTGGCGCTGCGGCGGGGCGAGCGACTCCGGCTGGCGCCGATCGCGCCGGTGGTCGCGGTCTGGACCACCATGCTGGTGGCCTTCGCAGGCGCCGCGCTCGCGGTGGCGGTGCTGGTGGCCAATCTGTTCGTGCTCGGCGCCGGCATGGTGCTGCTGCGCGAAGGCGTGCGCGGCAACGATCTGCGACGCGCCCACGCCGGCCTCGCGGTGATCGCGGTGCTGACGCTGATGCGCTTCCTGGATGGGGAGTGGTCGTTCAGCGCGCGCGGGGTGGCCTTCCTCGCGGTCGGCGTGGCCTTCCTCGCCGCCAGCGCCTGGCTGCGGCGCCGGGTGCCATCATGAAGGCCGCTCTGCCGCTGGTCGCGCTGCTGGCGGTGTTCGCCGCGCAGTGGGCGCTGCCGGTCGGGCAGATCGTGCGCCTGCAGGGCGTCATCGAGCACGGCACGCCGTACCGCTTCCGCACCGCGCCGGTCGATCCGGCCGACCCGTTCCGCGGCCGCTACGTCGCGCTGCGCTTCGCCGCCGACCGGATCGCCGTTCCCGAGAACGCGGACTACGACCCGGACCGGCGCTACTACGCGCCCATCGCGGTTGCCGACGACGGCTTCGCGCAGCTGCGGCGTCCGCTTCCGGCGCCACCCGCGCATGGCGACTGGCTGCCGGTCACGGTGTCGGCGCGCCTCGATGCCGGGCACGTGCGCGTGGCGCTGCCCCTGGACCGCTTCTATCTCGAGGAGGGGCTGGCGCCGCGTGCCGAGGCGCTGCTGCGCGACGCGCCGGAGACGCGGGCGGTCTGGGCGGACGTGCGCGTGCGCGACGGTCGTGCGGTGATCGCCGCGCTGGTGGTCGACGGCGAGCCCGTCCGGCGCTGGCTGGCGCGTCGTTCAGAGCAGTAGCGCACCGGCGCCGGCGGCACCGAGCACCACCGCCCATGGCGGGGCGCGCCGGCCGATCAGCAGCGCGAGGGCGCCGAGCGCGATCGCGGCGGAGACCGGTCCGCGTATCCCGGTGACGAGCACGGGGTCCCACAGCACCGCCGCGAGCAGACCGATGACGCCGGCGTTGACCCCGTTCACCGCGCGCCGCATCCGGGGCAGTCCGCGCAGGCGTTCCCAGTGCGGCAGCAGCCCGCCGACCAGCAGCATGGACGGCAGGAAGATGGCCAGCAGTGCCAGCAGCGCGCCGGATGCGCCGCCGCCGATCATCGCGCCCAGATAGGCCGAGAACGTGAACAGCGGCCCGGGCACCGCCTGGGCGGCGCCGTAGCCGGCCAGGAAGGCGCTCTCGTCGACCAGGCCGGTCTCGACCACGGCGCCGTGCAGCAGCGGCAGCACGACATGGCCGCCGCCGAACACCAGTGCCCCGGTGCGGTAGAAGCGGTCGGCCAGCGCGAGCGCATCGCTGCCGCTGAGCCACGCCGCCAGCGGCAGCCCGGCCAGCAGCAGCGCGAAGGCACCCAGGCACAGCGCCGCGCCGCGCCGGCTGCGCGCGGCGGGGGCGGGCATCTCCGGAGCGCCGGCGGTCGCGGTCGGCAGCAGCAGCCCGGCGAGGGCCGACAGGGCGATGACGGCGAGCTGGCTGGCGGTGCCGCCGATCGCCAGCACGATCGACGCGGCGCCCGCCGCGATCGCCCACTGACCGCCGCCGCGCAGCAGCTGCCGCGCCATGCCGGCTAGCGCGTGCGCGACCACCGCCACCACCGCGGCCTTGACGCCGGCCAGCCAGCCCGAGCCGAGCGCGGCGAGGTCGTGCCGCACCAGCGCCGCGAAGCCGAACAGCAGCAGCGCCGACGGGGCGGTGAAGGCGAGCCAGGCCGCGAGCAGGCCCGGCCAGCCCGCGCGCAGCATCCCGATCGCCATGCCGGTCTGACTCGACGCCGGACCGGGCAGGAACTGCGACAGCGCCACGATCTCGGCGAAGCGGGCGTCGTCGAGCCAGCCCCGGCGCACCACGAAGGTGTCGCGGAAGTAGGCCAGATGCGCCACCGGCCCCCCGAATGCGGTCAGGCCGAGCCGCAGGAAGGCCAGAAAGGTTTCGATCACCGCCGCCATCGCTGCATTCTGCCGTGCGGCGCGTTGCGCGCGCGCTACCATCCCCGCCGAGGGCCGGTTCGGCCGTGAAGGACAGGCGGGGAGACACGCATGCGCAAGGTGATCGGGGTGCTGGCGGTGATCGTGCTGGCGGTGGCGGCGCTGGCACTGAGCTTTCGCGGGGCGCCGCTGGCAGTGGGCGAGATTCCGGAGCTGACGCCGCCGGTGGCCGCGCCTCCGGAGGACATGACGATAGCGGTGCTGCCCACCGGCACCATGGCGTCGGTGGCCGCGATGGCCTACCGGGGCGGCGGCTTCCGCGACGAGCGCGTGTTCGGCATGGACCCGGTGCTGATCCGGCATCCGAAGGGCGACCTGCTCATCGACGCCGGATTCGGGAGCGACGTCGACGCGCATTTCGAGACCACGCCGATGCTCATGCAGCTCACCGCCAGCTACTCCGCCGGCACGCCGGTGGCCGAGCAGCTGCGTGCAGCCGGCCGCGAGCCGTCGTCGCTGCACGGCATCCTGCTGACGCATGCGCACTGGGATCACGTCAGCGGGCTGGCGGACCTGCCGGGCGTGCCGGTCTGGGTGAGCGCGGCGGAACGCGATTTCGTGGCCTCGGACGAGCCCGCCGCGGGACTCGCCCACCGCCTTGCCGACGATGTCACCTGGCGCATCTACGATTTCCCGGACGGTCCCTACCTGGGCTTCGAGCGCAGCTATGACGTCCACGACGACGGCTCGGTGGTGGTGGTGCCCGCCGGCGGACACACGCCGGGCAGCGTGGTGGTCTTCGTGACCCTGCCCGACGGCGCCCGCTACGCCTTCATCGGGGACCTGGTGTGGCAGCGCGAGGCGCTGGCGCTGCCCGCCGAGCGCCCGTGGGTGTCGCGGCGCATGGTCGACGTCGACGACCAGCGCGTGCGCGATCTCGTCGTGCGGCTGCACCGGATCAAGCAGGCGCTGCCCGGCATGATCTTCGTGCCCGCCCACGACCGTCGCGTCACGGCCCGGCTTCCTCCCTTCGCCGCCGGCCCGGAATAGCATCGGCGGGGCGCCGGCACGTCCCGAAAACATGGGCTGTGCCGGGCATCGCGGTGGGCTAGATTGCCGCTCTGGATTCGCGACGGGAGCGGGGCATGGGCAAGTTTCTCGGCGGCTGTCTGATCGCCGTGCTGGTACTGGTGGTGGGCGGTGGTGCAGTGGGCTACTACGTCTTCGTCAAGCCGTATACCGACATGGCGGGCGAGGCGGTGGCGTTCGCGCAGGAGCTCGACGCGCTGGACGAATCGGTCGCGGCCCGCGGCCCCTACGACCCGCCGGTCGACGGCAACATCACGCCCGACGCGATGTCGCGTTATCTGGCCGTGCAGCAGCGCATGCGCAGCGAGCTCGAGGGCGACATGGAAACCCTCAAGGCGCGCTACCAGACGCTCGAGCAGGAGCTCGAGTCGGAGCAGCGCGACGCCAGCATCGGCGAGATGATGACCGCGTACCGCGACATCGGCGAGCTCTATCTCGACGCCAAGCGCGCCCAGGTGGCGGCGCTCAACGAGCAGGGGATGTCGATCGGCGAGTATCAGTGGATCCGTGCGCGCACCTACGCGGCGCTCGGCCAGCCGGTGGGCGTGGCCACGCCGGAAAACGCGGGGACGACGGCCACCGGCAGCGTGCCGCCCGAGACCGTGGCGCTGGTGCAGGAGCACCGCGACACCCTGACCGACAACTACGCCTTCGCCTGGTTCGGGCTCTAGCGTCCCGTTTCCGGCGGCTCGCGGCCGGCAGCGCCGAGCCGCTCGATCAGCGCGATCACGTCGGGGTCGGATGCGAGTTCCGCCGCCGAATGCACCCGAAGGATCGTTGCCGGCGACTGTGCGGGGGCGATCGCCCAGCCCTGCACGTAGTCGACGCCGGCCTCGGCCAGGGCCGCCACGGTCTCGGCGTCCTCGGCCCACTCCGCGATGGTGCGCATGCCCATGTTCTGCGCCAGGTTGACGATGGCCGAGACGATGGCGAGATTGCGCGGATGCCGACTCAGATCGCGGATCAGCGAGCCGTCGATCTTGAGGACTTCGGCCTCGAGCTCGCGCAGGTAGGAGAACGAGGTGAAGCCGGCGCCGAAGTCATCCAGCGCCATGCGTACGCCATGCGCCTTGAGCCGGCTCATGAAGCGGCGCGTGGTGGCGAGATCGTGCAGCGCCACCGCCTCGGTGATCTCCAGGCATAGGAGGGGTGCCACCTCGCTGTAGCGCTCCAGGGTCCGCAGGACGTTGTCCACGAAGGCTTCATCGTTGAGCGAGGTGCCGCTCAGGTTGACGCACACGAAACGCGTTGCCGACAGCCGGGCGGCGTGCTCGGCGAGCCACGCCAGCGTTCGCGTCAGCACCCAGCTGTCGATCTTGGCCATGTTGCCGCTGGCTTCCGCGGCGGCCAGAGCCCGGCCGACCGGCACGTCGATGCCGTCGTCGTTGCGCATCCGCATGAGCACCTCGAAGTTCAGCGAGCCTTCGGGGTCGTGCAGCGACATGATCGGCTGCATGGCGAGATGCAGTCCGCTCGGCGCGTCCACGCTGTCCAGCGTCTTGATCAGCCGCAGTTCCTCGATGCGCTCTCCCAGGATGTCGGCATTGCGGTCGTAGGCCACCAGACGCGGCCCGCGCTTGGCTTCGCGGCACGCGCGCTGCGCGGTGGAGATGGCCTCGGCAGTGCGCATGCCCGGCGTCAGTTCGATCAGACCCGCGGCGGCACGGAGGTCGAATGACTGGTTGCCGATACGGAAAGGTGTATCGGCGATGCGCGCGAGGATCTGGCGACAGATGCGCGAAGCCGCGACCAGCGGCGTGTCACGGATCAGCAGCAGGAATTCGTCGCTCCCCAGGCGTCCCAGCACGCTGCCGGGAGGTAGCGTCGCCGAGATGCGCAGCGCGACCTGCTTGAGGAGGTTGTCACCGGTTTCGAAGCCGTAGAGCTCGTTGACCAGACGGAAGCGGTCGAGATTGAGATAGGCCAGCACGTGTCCGTGGTGCTCGCCGGCGCCATCGATGGCTTCGCCGAGCGCGCGCTCGATGCCGCGCCGGTTCATCGCTTCCGATACCGAATCGTGATCGGCGAGGAAGCGCAGGCGCTGGGTGGCAGCCACCCGTTCGCTGATGTCCTGCAGTGATCCGTCGATCAGACCGCCCATCCGATCCGCCCGCAGCAGGAACCAGCGCTGCCCGCCGCCGGGGCCGTCGGGACCGCGCAGCTCGATGTCCCGGTGACCGCCGCGGTCGGCTGCAATGCGGACCTGGTTCCATGCACCGGGCGGCAGGAAGTCCTCCCAGCGCTCATCGTCGCCGGGCGATTCGGGCATTCGCAGCATGCGGCGCAGAGCGGGATTGCTGCGGAGGATGCGACCTTCCGTGTCGAGCGTGAACAGGCCGGCGGGGGTGTTTCCGTAGGTGCGTCGCAGCGCGGTCTGCGCCGTCCGCCGTGCCTGCTGCTCGGTGCGCATGCGATTGGCGAAGGCGAGGATCACGAGCAGGCTCGAGGCGATGGCGGCCGTTACGCTGTTGAGCGCCTCCAGCAGCAGGCGGAAGTCGAAGGCGGCGGCGATGACCTCGGACGACGACGCCAGCAGCACGATGATCAGCGCCAGCCCGTAGGGCGCCGCGGTTCGCCCGTGCCCGGCCAGGAGGATGCGGGCCAGGAAATGGAGCATCACCACGATGCCGAAGCCGACTATGGCCCACATCACCGGCAGGAATTCGGCGAAGGGCGCGAGCACTGCCGCCGCCAGCAGCGCCAGACCGAGCAGCTTGGCAAGCAGCAGCAGCCAGTGGGCACGGATCTGCGGCAGGTGCTCGCCGAACAGACGAGCGAACAGGGTATAGGTCAGCAGGTAGTGCAGCGCGATGGTGATCTGCCGCAGCGGTGCCATCCAGTCAGGCGGCAGTGTCGTGCCCATCCAGTGCGTATCCCAGCCGATGGATATGCTTGCCACGCGCATGTTCGCGATCAGCCACACCGCGAGCAGCAGGTAGCCACCATCGCGGGCGAGCAGCGCCATGACGATGGTGAGCGCTGCCAGGCTGAGGAGCGCGCCCTCCAGCAGCCCCGCCGAGTAGCGGTAGCCGCGCTCGGAGGCAAGCAGCGCGTCACGCGACCACGCGGCGGCGGAAATGTTGGCCGGCCCGGCGTAGCGTGTGCGGCAGAGTACTGCCTCGGGCGCCTCCTCGTTCGGCACGGTCAGTGCAAAGCCGCTCTTGGCGGCGCGCAGGGCACCGCTGGTGCCGATGCGGTCCGCCGATCCCATCTCGGCCAGTGTTTCGGCGTTCCAGCAAGTCACCGTCTGGGCGTGCCGCGATGGCAGCTCGATGGCCAGCCTGCGCGTGTCCGGCATCGGTACCGGAACACGGAGCCAGAACGGGGTCTCGGCAAGGCGGGTACTGTGTGCGAGCACGGATTCCTGCCGGTCCATCAACCCGGCTGCCTGTGCCGGCGTCAGCCGCGCGTCCGGGTCGGCCAGTACCCGGATCGGGAGTGGCCGCGGTGTGCCGGTGTGGCCACCGACGTCCACGTCGAGGACGGCCACCGCCAGCGAGAAAGCGATCACGATGGCCGGCGTCAGGACACAGGCGCACCACCAGAGGAGGCGGTCGACCCACCTCATCCCGCGCTCGACGAGCCCGCCTTGGCCGCTTTGCTGCATCCACCCTCGCGCCGTGATTCAGAAGATGCCGCCGCCGGCCGTGCGGGCGGAATACCCTGGCCGGCGGCGGCGAAGACATGCGCAGGTGCTTCCTGGATCGCCCATTCTACGATCTGCCCGGGGGCATCAGGGCATTGGCACCCGCGATGCTCGCGGCGCGCGCGTTAGGCGGCTCCGGGCTCGATCCGGATGTCTGGATGGTGCGTGCGGAAGACGAAGTCGTAGAGCGGGTGGCGGCCCTCGCGCCAGCGCCGCTCGGCCGTCGCCACCTCGAAGGCCAGCACGCGGTGCGGGATGTTGCCCGCGTGTGCCATCGGGATGAAGCCGCTCTCGGGGAACACGTCCGTGAACTGGAGCGCCTCGTACTGCCGGTCGAGGGGCGAGCGGCCCGCGATCACCATCCAGTCGACGCCGGTCTGCACGCAGTACAGGTAGAACGCCTTGAACAGCACGGTCTTGGTGACCCGCCCCATGAAGGTATTGGTCACGCCCAGCCGGGTGGCCTCGGCGAGCGTCCGCCCCTGCAGCCAATCCGGCAGTGTGACCGACTGTTCGAGCAGCAGGGGGCTGTGCCGGTTGGTCTGAATGCGCATGGTGCCCAGTGGCGCTTCGTCCAGCTTGGACTCCGCAAGCAGGATGACCGCACCGGGATCGTTGTCGCAGAGTTCGGCCGAACCCAGTGTTCGTGCCAGATCGGGTACGTGCCGGGCGTAGGCCGACTGCCGGATGTGCAATGCCTTGGCGAGGTGCGCCTCGTCGAGGACCAGCCGCACGGTGAATGGCAGGCCCTCTTCATGGAGGGCGTCGGGGTGCGTCGCGGGCGCGACGGCGTGGTCGTACATTTCCATGATGGATCTCCGCAAGGGGATGAACGAATACCGCTGGCCGCATGCCGGCGGCCCGTTCAGCATTCGTCTCCCGGTTCGCGACGTCCATCACCCGCCGGAGCGGGCGGAATGCGTGGTCACCAACGCTCGCCGAACGGGCGCAGGTCGATCTCGAAGCTGCGCGCGGATCGCGGCTGGTGCGCGACGTGATAGACCGCCTCGGCGATATCGTCGGCGCTCAGGAAGAAGTCGTCCGGCTTGTCCGGGAGCATCCGGCGCGTGCGTTCCAGATCGATGACGCCGTCGATGACGATGTAGCTGACGTGGATGTTCTCGGGGCCGAGCTTGCGCGCCAGGGACTGCGCCAGCCCGTACTGCGCGTGCTTGGCGCTGGCGAAGGCAGTGAAGGCCGCACCGCCGCGCCTGGCGGCGGTGGCGCCCATGATCACGATACGGCCGCTGCCGCGAGCCCGCATCGCGGGGAGCACGGCCTGGGTCCAGGCCAGCAGACCGGCCGCGTTGGTGCGCCAGGCTTGCTCGAAGGCCTCCGGCTGCACCTCGTCCACCGAGCCGAAGAGACCGGAGCCGGCGTTGTAGATCAGCACCTCCGGATCCCCCGGATCGCTGCGCAGATGCCGGTGGGCGGCCGCGATCGAGTCCGCCGAGGTGACATCGCAGCCGATGGCGATCGCGTTCTCGATGTCGGCGGCGAGGCCGTCGAGCCGGGTGGTGTCGCGGGCCAGCAGGGCCACCCGGTAGCCGCCGTCGGCGAAGCGGGTGGCGATGGCGCGGCCGTTGCCGGGGCCGGCCCCCACCACCGCGCATACCGGTGCGGCGTCATCGGCGCTCATGCCGCGGGGCCCTCCAGGCGCGCATGCCAGTCGGCGACAGCGCGACCGATGGCGTCGGGCGAATCCTCCTGGATGAAGTGGCTGCCCGCTACCGTGATCTCCTCCTGATTCGGCCAGCTGCGGCAGAACTCGCGCGCATCGCCCACCAGGATGGCGCCGGGGTCGGCATTGACGAAGAGCTTGGGAACGGGGCTGTGCGCCAGCCATTTCCCGTAGGTGTCGACGATGTCGACGACATCCTCGGGCTCGCCGTCGATGGGCAGCTCGCGCGGCCAGGTCAGTGTCGGCCGACGATCCTCGCCGGGTTCGAGGAAGGGGCGTCGGTATTCGTTCATCTCGTCCTCGTCGAGCGTCCGCAGGATGGCGTTGGGCAGGATGCGCTCGACGAAGCTGTTGCGTGCCAGCACCAGGTCCTCGCCCTTGTCCGAGCGCAGGCCCTGGAAGATGCCGCGGAAGCCCTCCGGCCACTGTGCCCAGGTCAGCGGCTGCACGATGGCCTCCATGTAGGCGATGCCCCGCACGCGCTCGGCATGACGGCGCGCCCAGTCGAAGCCCAGCGCCGAGCCCCAGTCGTGCAGTACCAGCGTGACCCGTTCGCCGAGATCGAGCGTGCGCAGCAGCTCGTCCAGGTAATGGCGGTGCTCGACGAAGCGGTACGACTCGTGGCCGGAGTGCGGCAGCTTGTCGGAGTCGCCCATGCCGATCAGGTCCGGCGCCACGCAGCGCGCCTGCAGCGCGAGATGCGGAATGATGTTGCGCCAGAGATAGGACGAGGTCGGGTTGCCGTGCAGAAAGAGCACGGTGTCCCCGTCGCCCTCGTCGACATAGGTCATGCGGCGGCCGTGGATGGTCCGGTCGTACTTGCGCGGCACGGCGGTGGTCGTCATCGGCGCGGTCCTGTTCGCTGTCTCCGGTCGGACAGCATGCGCGTGCCCGGCGGGCGCCTCAAGCCGGCGCCCGGTGGTGGGGCTACTCGCCGATGATCTTCACCAGCACGCGCTTGCGGCGCCGTCCGTCGAACTCGCCGTAGAAGATCTGCTCCCAGGGGCCGAAGTCGAGCGCGCCGCCGGTGACCGCCACCACCACCTCGCGTCCGAAGATCTGACGCTTGATGTGGCTGTCGGCATTGTCCTCGCCGGTGTCGTTGTGGCGCCAGCGGTCGATCGGGCCGTAGGGCACCTGCTCCTCGAGCCAGCGGGCGAAGTCGGCGTGGAGGCCGCGCTCGTCATCGTTGATGAACACCGAGGCCGAGATGTGCATGGCGTTGACCAGGCACAGGCCTTCGCGCACGGCGCTGGCGGCGAGCGCTTCCTCGACCCGGGGCGTGATGTTGATGAAGGCGACCCGGTCCTCGGTGTCGAACCACAGTTCCTGTCGGTGATGGCGCATGGGGTCTCCGCTCGTGTCCGATGGCGCCGAGCCTAGCGCGCACGTGCCGGTGCGGGCAGCCGCCGTGCGGACACGCTACGGCGCGCCGGCGTCAGCCTGCTAAGGTAGGAGCGGCAATCGAGCCACCCGTGGAGGCAGGCTTGGCCACCAAGCTGGCAGTCGAGCACGTCTACAAGATATTCGGCGGCAATCCCCGCCACGCACTGGAACGCATCGAGCGCGGCCAGGACAAGGAGACCATCTTCGCCGAGACCGGGCTGACCGTCGGTGTCGCCGACGCCAGCTTCGAGGTCGCGGAGGGCGAGGTCTTCGTGGTGATGGGGCTGTCGGGCTCCGGCAAGTCGACGCTGGTGCGCATGCTGAATCGCCTCATCGAGCCGAGTTCGGGCCGCATCACCCTGAACGGCCGGGACATCGTCGGCATGTCGCGCCGCGAGCTCATCGAGGTGCGGCGACGCTCGATCAGCATGGTGTTCCAGTCCTTCGCGCTGATGCCGCACCAGACCGTGCTGCAGAACGCGGCATTCGGCCTGGCCGTCGCCGGCGTCAAGCGCGACGAGCGCGAGGTGCGGGCGCTGGAAGCGCTCGACGCCGTCGGTCTCAAGGCGAACGCGCAGAGCTTCCCGGACGAGCTCTCGGGCGGCATGAAGCAGCGCGTCGGCCTGGCGCGCGCGCTCGCCACCGATCCCGAGATCCTGCTCATGGACGAGGCCTTCTCGGCGCTCGATCCGCTGATCCGCACCGAGATGCAGGACGAGCTGCTGCGCCTGCAGACCGAGCACGCCCGCACGGTGGTGTTCATCACCCATGATCTCGACGAGGCCATGCGCGTGGGGGATCGCATCGCGATCATGCAGGGCGGGCGCATCGTCCAGATCGGCACGCCCGAGGAGATCGTGCGCGCACCGGCCAACGAGTACGTGCGCTCCTTCTTCCGCGGCGTCGATGTCTCGCAGGTGTTCACCGCCGGCGACATCGCCCGCCGCGACCAGGTGACCGTCATCGAGCGCGCCGGCGTGAGCCTGCGCGCGGCGCTTCAGCGGCTGGAGCAGTACGACCGCTCGGTGGCGGTGGTCAACGATCGCAATCGCCGCTTTCTCGGCGTGGTCACGGTGGATTCGCTGGCGGCACGCCTCGACGAGTTGCCGGGCGATCAGGACGGCGACATCGACGGCGCCTTCATCAGTGGGGACGAACCGGTCAGCGCCGGCACACCGCTGACCGAGGTCATGACCCGTGTCGCCGAAACGCCGTGGCCGGTGCCGGTGGTCGACGACGACGGCCGCTATCGCGGCACGCTGTCGCGCGCGACCCTGCTCATCACGCTCGATCGCTCCGAGAACGAGCCGGTGCCGGCATCCGAGAAGGAGGACGCCTGATGGACTTCGAGCTGCCCATAGGCGACGCGGTCAGCGATATCGTCGACTTCATGCTCGACCACTTCCAGGTGGTCTTCGACGCGATCTCCGCGGCCATCCGCTTCGTGTCCGGCAACATCACCGATCTACTGCAGGCCACGCCGGTGTGGGCGGTGTTCGCGGTGCTCGCCGCGCTCGGCCTCTGGCGCGTCGGCTGGCGGTTCGCGGTGTTCGTCGTCGCCAGTCTGCTGGTCGTGCTGGGCATGGACCTTTGGGAGCAGACCATGGATACCCTCGGGCTGGTGCTGTCGGCGACGCTGGTTGCGCTCGGCATCGGCCTGCCCTCCGGCGTCGCCATGGCCAAGAGCGACATCGTTGCGGCCATCCTGCGCCCGGTGCTCGATTTCATGCAGACCTTGCCGGCCTTCGTCTACCTGATTCCGGCGGCGATGTTCTTCGGTCTCGGCGAAGTGCCCGGCACCATCGCCACCGTCATCTTCTCGATGCCGCCGGCGGTGCGCCTGATGAACCTCGGTGTCCGCCAGGTGCCGGTCGAGAACGTCGAGGCGGGGCGGGCATTCGGCTGCAACGGCGCCCAGCTGCTGTTCAAGGTCGAGCTCCCGCTCGCGATGCCCTCGATCATGGCGGGGGTCAACCAGACCATCATGCTGGCGCTGTCGATGGTCGTCATCGCCTCGATGATCGGGGCCGGCGGGCTCGGCAACACCGTGCTCACCGGCATCCAGCGCCTGGACGTCGGGCTCGGCTTCGAGGGCGGGCTGGGCGTGGTCATCCTGGCCATCATCCTCGACCGGCTGACGCAGAGTTTCGGGGCGCAGGGCGGCGGGGGCGGATCGGGCTGGCTCGATCGGCTCAAGTCCCTGTTTTCCAGAGAAAAACAGGACGGTTCCGCCGGCTGACGGGCCGGTTCCGGGCCGGCTTCGGGCTGAAACCCGGCCCGATGTCTTTTATGGTGGTTCCACACACGAAGAGGAGAGAGCTATGCGAATCCACATCAATCGTCTGCTGACGTCGTCGCTCGTGGCAGGAGCGCTGGCCGTCGGCAGCCTGGGCACGGCCAGCGCCGAGACCAAGCAGGTCGAGTTCGGCTGGACGGCGTGGTCGGACGCCGAGTTCGTCACCAAGCTCGCCAAGCGGGTCATCGAGGAGAACTACGACTACGAGGTCACGCTCACGCTGGCCGACATCGGCGTGCAGTACCAGGGCGTTGCGAATGGCGACCTCGACGGCATGCTCATGGCATGGCTGCCGTCGACGCACGGCGACTACATGGACCGCGTCGGCGACGATGTCGTCAATCTCGGCCCGCTGTACGAGGGCGCGCGCCTCGGCTGGATCGTGCCCGACTACGTCGACGAGGCCGCGCTGTCCAGCATCGAGGACCTCAAGAAGGAGGGCAACGTCAACAAGCTGGGTGGCGAGGTCCAGGGCATCGATCCGGGTGCCGGCCTCATGCAGCTCTCCGAGAAGACCATCGAGGAGTACGGGCTCGACTACGACCTCAAGTCGGCCAGTGGTGCCGCCATGACCGCGGCGCTCAAGCGCGCCATCGACCGCGGCGAGTGGATCGTGGTCACCGGCTGGACGCCGCACTGGATGTTCGGCAGCTTCGATCTGCGCTTCCTCGAGGACACCAAGGGCACCCTCGGCGAGGCCGAGCACATCGATGCCGTGGTGCGCGAGGGCTTCGAGGCGGATCATCCGGAGATCGCGGCATTCCTGACCAACATGCACATCCCGCTGGATGACCTCCAGGCGGCGATGAGCGAGGCGCAGGACAGCTCCTACGAGGAGGCGATCGACGACTACATCGCCAACAACCAGGACCGGATCCAGGGCTGGGTCGAGGGCTGATCCCAGGATCGATCCCCGGCGAAGGAGCCCGGCACCCCGTGCCGGGCTCTTTTTTTGGCCGTCAGAGCAGCAGCAGCAGACCGCCGGTCACGGCTGCCAGCTCGCCGCCCGCCCATGCGCGGACCGCCGTCGAGGCGCGCGCCGCACGGCCGACGATGCCGGCGAGGGCCGGTATCGCATGCGCCGCCAGCAGTGGTGCCAGACCGCTCCCGCTGCTGCCGAGGAAATACAGGCCGGTCATGGTGGCGGGAAGCGCCGCGAGACCGCCGAGGAGCATCGAGCGACTGCCGCTGTCCAGTGCCAGCGCCAGCATCGCGAAGGCGTGGAAGGCGAGCAGTGCCCCCACCGCATCGAGCGCGGCAAGACCCGCGAGGGTGAGCGATGCGCCGGTGGTGGCCACGACCAGTGCGCCGACGGCCGTCGCACGCAGCGTCCGTGATCGTGCCGCTTCCCGGACCGCCGGCCGGGGCCTCGCCGTGACCGGGGCGGGCGTCGTGTCCATCCGCCCGGCCGGCCGGACCAGTTCATCGAGCAGCTCGGCGTAGAAGTCGCCGCGCAAGTGTTCGCGTTGCAGTGTGCCGAAGGCAGCCATGGTGCACCTCCCTGGAGGGCAGTGAGCGATGGGCTCATGCTGCGCTGCGGCGCGGCTTGCCAGAAGTGGCGTTATAGACTATTTTGATGCGAATAACGCCAACCACGCGGTGCGATTTATGCCAAATGTGACGATATTCGCATTCGATGATGTCATGGCGACCGGCATCACCGGTCCCATCGAGATGCTCAACATCGCCAATATCCAGGCCGACATCGCCGGGCTCCCGGCCGAGCGGCGCTTCTCGTGGACGGTGGTATCGCTGGACGGCAAGCCGGTGCGCAGCTCGGCGGGGTTCATGCTGCCGGTGGACGCCGGCTACGGCCCTGCCTGTGACGCCGACATCATCATGTTGCCGGGCTTCAACCACCGCACGGGGCGCGACGTCGTGTCGCATGTCGCGGCGATTCCCGATGAGCACATCCAGTGGTTGCGGCTGCGGCACGCCGAGGGCAAGCGCCTGTGCGGGATCTGCAGCGGCACCTTCATTCTGGCCGAGGCCGAGCTGCTCGACGGGCGCCGCGCCACCACCAGCTGGTGGTTGACCAAGGCGTTCCGGCGGCGCTATCCCATGGTCGACCTGCAGCCGCGCGAAGTCGTCACCGAGGACGGCGGCGTCCTGTGCGGCGCATCCGCAGCCTCCTGGAGCCACGTCTGCCTGCAGCTCATCCGCGCCGAGATGGGAGACCGGGTGGCCAATGCCTGCGCCGGCATCATGCTGGTCGATCCGGGTGCCGCCACCCAAGCCATGCATCTGAGCGCCGAGCATCTCACCGCGACGCGCGACGAGGCCATCGAGCGCGCCATCGCCTACATGCGCGAGCACCTCGAGCGCGATCTGCCCGTGACCGAGCTGGCGGCCCGCGCCGCGATGAGCGAGCGCACCTTCCTGCGCCGCTTCCGCGAGGTCGCCGGCATGCCGCCGGGCCACTACCTGCAGCGGATGCGCATCGACCGCGCCAAGCAGATGCTCGAGCATACCGACGCGCCGCTGGAGCGCATCGTCGAGGCGGTCGGCTACCGCGATGTCAGCTCGTTCCGCCGCCTGTTCACCAAGGAGGTCGGCGTGCCGCCGCGGCGCTACCGCGAGCGCTATGCGCTCCTGGCGCCGTCAGCGGCGTAGCGCGGGCGTCCTCAGTCCTCGCCCATGCCGAAGCCGAGCAGGTGCAGCAGGCTGGTGAAGAGGTTGTAGATGGCGATGTAGAGCCCGATGGTGGCGAGGATGTAGTTGGTCTCGCCGCCGTTGATGATCTCGCCGGTCTGATAGAGAATCAGCCCGCACATCAGTACCGCGAAGGCCGCGGAGATGGCCAGCGCGAGCGGCTCGAAGTAGACGCCGAACAGCGACGCCACCAGCATGCCCATGGCCGCCACGAAGGCGATGAGGATGCCCGCCATCAGCGCCTGGCGCATGAAGCTGAAATCGCGCCCGCTCTTGATGGCGTAGGCCGACAGCCCGACGAAGGTCACGCCGGTGGTGCCCATCGCCAGCATGACGATCTGGCCGCCGTTGGCGAAGCCGGTCAGATAGGCATTGATCACCGGACCGAGCCCGAAGCCGAGCAGGCCGGTCACGGCGAACACCGCGTACAGCCCGCTGCCCGAGTGCGCGGTGCGCGGCACCACGAACCAGAGCAGGCCGAGCGCCGCCAGCGAGCACACCAGGCCGATGCCGTACGGGGCATTGATGGCCATCGCCACGCCGGCCATGAGCGCGCTGAACACCAGCGTCATCGACAGCAGCAGATAGGTGTTGCGCAGAACCTGATTGGTGGCCAGCGCGGACGTCTGGTGGCCGGTTGCGGTTTGCGAACGAACGGGTTGCATGGATGAACGCCTCGGTTGATGGATATCGCCGGCCAACGATACGTCATCCGCGGGCCCCCGTCAGCGTCTGTCCGCATCCAACGGGACGCCATTCATGCTACCGAGGCGTCCGTTCGTCGCGGCGTGCGGCCGCCCGGGCCGCCGACCGGGGTATACAGCGCTTGTCTCATCGCGCGACCAAGGCTGCGCGCGTTCATCGACAAGAGGCGGGGAATGCCATGAAAGTCACCTATACCGTGCGCGCGCTGGCGCTTGTCCGGGTCTTCTCCGAGCTGCACGTCCATGTGGGCGGCAGACTGTACATGGACGATCTCCGGCAGGAATGGCGCCGCATCACCGGATTGCGCCAGAGCGACCTGCGCCTGGCTCTCCAGGAGATGGCCCAGCGCGAGGAGATCGTCATCCACGAGGCAGATGCCGAGACGCTGGTCGAGCTGACCCAGGCCGGCATCGACCACGTGCTGGGCGGGCACACCCAGTTCAGCAGCTTCATCGATCGGCTGCGCGCGCGCATGGTGCTGGCGCGAACTGCGCGGCGGTCGACCGGATTCCGCATCGGTGCGCTGCCCGAGCTGCTCGGCCGCCGGGTGACGGACAACCGTCCCTACGCCTGAATCACCGGCGGCGGGTGGCGCCCCCGGCGCCGCTCGTCACGCCGCCTGCCGTCGGGCGACCCGGGACACGCCCTCGCCGCGCCGTCCGAACACCATGGCGTCGTCCCGCACGCTGCCGTAGCGCAGCGTCAGAAGGTCCAGCACATAGTTCTGGTACAGCTTCCACGGGGCCTTCGAGCCCTGCTTGGGGAACTGGTCGATGGCGCGCAGCACATAGCCGGCGGCGAGATCGATGATCGGCTCCTCGTCGAGACCGGGATCGTCGTTGCGCGGCAGGCAGTAGTCCAGGCCGCGCGCATCCATGTGGTTGAGCAGGCGGCACACGTACATCGACGTGAGATCGGCCTTCAGGGTCCAGGAGGCGTTGGTGTAGCCCAGCGCGATCGCCATGTTGGGCACCTCGCTGATCATCATGCCCTTGTAGCTCAGATGCTCGGGCAGGGTGACGGCCTCGCCATCGACCTCGAAATCGATGCCGCCCAGCGCCAGCATCTTGAGACCGGTCGCGGTGACGATGATGTCGGCCGCGAGGGTCTCGCCGGACTGCAGCCGGATGCCCTCCGGGGTGAAGCGCTCGATGTGATCGGTGGCGATCGACGCGGTTCCGGCGCGCAGTGCCTTGAAGAGGTCGCCGTTGGGCACGAAGCAGAGCCGCTGGTCCCACGGGTTGTAGCTGGGGCGGAAATGCGTGTCGACATCGATATGGTCGGGCAGCTGAGCGGCCACCTGCTTGCGCAGCATGCGTTTCGCGCGCTCCGGGAAGCGGCGGCAGAACTGGAAGAAGGCCATCGACAGCATGACGTGCTTCCAGCGCGCGGCCCCGAAGGCGAAGCGCTTGGGCAGGAAGCGGCCGAGCTGCTCGGCGGTGTGGTCCTCGTCTGGCAGCGACAGCACGTAGCTTGGCGAGCGCTGCAGCATGGTGACGTGCGCGGCCTTGTCGGTCATCGACGGCACCAGCGTCACCGCGGTGGCGCCGCTGCCGATCACCACCACGCGCTTGCCGGTGTAATCGAGATCCTCGGGCCAGAACTGCGGATGCACGATCTCGCCGGTGAAGGACTCGCGTCCCTCGAAGTGCGGCGTGTAGCCCTCGTGATAGTCGTAGTAGCCGCTGCACAGGTAGAGAAAGCGGCAGGAGAACCGGCGCGTCTCGCGTGCTTCGCCGACCTCGGCCTCCACGGTCCAGCGGGCTTCGGCGGATGACCAGCTGGCGCGCTTGACGCGGTGATGGAAGCGGATGCGGTCGCTGATGCCGTAGCGGTCGGCGGTATCGCGCACGTAGTCGCGGATCGACGCCCCGTCGGCGATCGCCTTGCCGTCCTCCCAGGGGTGGAAGGCATAGCCCAGCGTGAACATGTCCGAATCCGAGCGGATGCCGGGATAGCGGAACAGATCCCAGGTGCCGCCGATGGCGTCGCGCGCCTCGAGGATGGCGTAGGTCTTGCCGGGGCAGCGGTTCTGCAGGTGGTAGCCCGCGCCGATGCCGGAAAGGCCGGCGCCGACGACGAGGACGTCGAGGGTTTCGGTGGTCATGCAGTGGTCTCCGTCAGGCGGATGGGGTGCGGGCGTCGCCCAGGAAGTCGGCGAGCAGCGCGTTGAGGCGCGCGGGTTCCTCGAGCGGGATCCAGTGCCCGCCGGGCAGTCGCTCGTAGCGCCACTCGCCGTCGACGAAGCGGCGCGAGTCGCGCATCTGGCGCTCGGTCAGGAAGCGATCGCCGCGGCTCCAGATGCCGAGGGTCGGCGCCCGGACGCGCGGGTGCCCGCGCGTCAGCACGCCGACGGCATTCGCTCGATAGACGCGCAGGGCGGCGGTCAGTCGCCCGGGTGCGGCCATCCGGTTGCGGACCTCGGCGGGTTCCGGGTGCTCCGGCATGGTCCGTTCGAGGCGGAAGCGGCCGCGCCCGAGCAGCGTGCGCTCGGCGATGCCGGCGAGCAGGAACAGCCCGATGTACCAGCCGGCCCGCTTCTGTTCCCAGCCGCCGGCGGCATAGGCCTCGGGATGGCCGACCGACAGCGTCACCAGCCGGTTCACGCGCTCGGGATGGTGGCCCGCTACGAGCCAGGCGAAGACCGCGCCCCAGTCGTGGCCGACGACGTCGGCACGCGCGATGCCGAGATGGTCGAGCAGTGCCACGTGATCGGCGATCACGGTCTCCGCGCGATAGTCGCGGCGGCGCGGCGCGATGTCCGAATGGCCGCATCCGCGCGTGTCCGGCGCGAGAACGCGATAGCCGAGGTCGTGCAGGAAGGCGATCTGCGCGCGCCACATCGCGGAGGTGTCCGGAAAGCCGTGCAGCAGCAGCACCGCCGGGCGGGTTTGGTCACCGGGCGCGGAATCGCGGTACGCGATGCCCACGCCGTCGCGCTCGAAGCGCGCTTGTGCGGCATCGTCCGTCGCCGGTGCGTTCACGCCGCGCGCTCCTTGCGGTCGCGCGCCATCAGCACCGGCGTCAGGCGCTGATAGAGGGTCGGGAACAGGCGCTGCACCTTGTCGAGCAGCACCGCGTCCGGTCCCACCAGCACGCGCCGCCGGTCGCGCCGGACGGCGCGCAGGATGATGCGCGCGGCCTTGTCGGCACTGGTGATGAAGTTCTTCTCGAAGTCCCTGCCGGCGGTTTCCTCGTCCATGCCCAGATCGCGCAGGCTGCGATCCATGCGCGCGTTGCGCGAGATGGCCGTCTTGATGCCGCCGGGATGCACCGTGGTGCTGGAGACGCCGCAGTCGAGCATGTCGAGCTCCTGGCGCAGCGATTCGGTGAAGCCGCGCACCGCGAACTTGGCGGCGTTGTAGGCCGACTGCGAGGGCACCGACAGCAATCCGAACAGGCTGGAGATGTTGATGACGTGACCGTCGCCGGTGGCGCGCAGGTGCGGCAGGAAGGCCTGGGTGCCGTGCACCACGCCCCAGAAGTTGATGCCCATCAGCCACTCGAAGTCGGCGATGGCCATGTGCTCGACGGTGGCCCCGAGGCCCACGCCGGCGTTGTTGAAGATCAGATTGACCTGTCCGTGCTCGGCGGCCACGGCATCGGCCCACGCGAAAACGGCCTCGCGGTCCGCGACATCGAGGCGCTGCGTCGTGACGCGTACCGCCCCGGCGCGCTGTGCGAGCGCGGCGGTCTCGGCCAGACCGGCCTCGTTGACGTCGGAAATCGCCAGATGGCAGCCGTGTCCGGCCAGTGCCACGGCCAGCTCGCGGCCGATGCCGGAAGCAGCGCCGGTCACGGCGGCCACGCGGTCGTCGAAATGCTTCAAGGCCCGTCTCCTTGGGGTTGTCGGTATGCGGGACGGTAGATTCTCACCGTTCGAAGCGCACGACTTGACTTCCCGGGTCAATGATTTGACCCTGTGAGACATGAGCGCGATGATCCGGTCGGGCGGGCTGCGTGGCTACGTGTCGCTGGTGCGGGAGCTGGGCGGCGACCCGCTGCCGCTGCTGCGCCGTTTCCACGTCGCGCCCGAGGCGCTCGACGACGAGGACGCGCTGATCCCCCTGCGCAGCACGGCGCAGATGCTGGAGGCCAGCGCCGACCTCCTGGACTGTCCCGATTTCGGGCTCCGGCTGGCGGGCACGCAGGACATCAGCATCCTCGGACCGCTGGCGGTCGCGATGCAGCATTCGCCCACCGTGGCCGACGCCATGCAGTGCGCCTCGCGCTACCTCTTCGTGCACAGTCCCGCGATCGCCTTCACGCCGCTGCTGCCGAGCCCGCGTGAGCCCGGGCTGGCCGAGCTGCGCATCGCCTACCTGGTGGAAGGCATGCCGGTCACGCGTCAGGGCATGGATCTCAGCCTGGGCGTGATGCACCGCATCCTGCAGTTCCTGGGGCGCGACCACTACCGCCTGCACGCCGTCACGCTGCCGCACGCGCCGCTGGCGCCGCTGGCGCACTACGCGCGCTTCTTCGGTGCCGAGGTGCGTGCCGAGGATCCCTTCGCGGCGCTGCTCATCCATCCGATCGATCTGCAGACGCCGCTGCGCGCCGTCGACACCACGCTGCGCCAGCTCGCCGCCAACTACATGGATCAGCATTTCGGCACGCCGGGCCAGAGCGTCGCCGATCGCGTGCGGCTGGCGGTGGACCACGGCCTCGCTACCGGCGGCGCCGACAAGCAGCGCGTGGCGGCGACGCTGGCCATGCATCCGCGCACGCTGCAGCGGCATCTCGCGGCCGAGGACACCAGCTTCGAGGCGATCCGCGACGAGGTATGCCGGTCGGCGGCGCTGCGCTATCTCACCGGCACGCGCATGCCCCTGTCGCAGGTGGCGGGGCTGGTGGGGCTGTCCGAGCAGTCGGCGCTGACGCGAGCCTGCCGGCGCTGGTTCGGTGCACCACCCAGCCGCATCCGCCGCGATGGAGCGCCGGTCCGGCCTCAGGCCGCGTCGCGTGCGGCGGGCGAGCGCTCCAGATAGGCTAGTGCCTCCTCGGTGGAGGCTTCGTCCCGCGGATCGTAGTCGGGCCGGAAGAAGGACAGCTCGCGGCGCATCAGCCAGGGCAGGGAGGGAAGGTGCCCGCCGCGCGACTGGCGTTGCCACTCGAGCCAGATCCACGGCCGCAGCGCACTGGGCCTGCGGTCCGCGAAGCGCGGATCCTGGCGCATGATGTGCGCCGCGCCGTGCGCCCACAGGCCGAAGATCGTGGGCATGGCGATGCAGGCCAGGTAGTAGCGCGAGATGTATCCGCCCCCGAGGTGCCGGTAGAGGTCGAACGCCACGTTGCGATGCTCGATCTCCTCCGCCCCGTGCCAGCGCAGCAGATCCAGCAGCGTGGGATCGGCGCCGGCCTCGTCCCAGGCCGTGTTGTGCAGCGCGTAGCGTCCCAGCACGCAGGTCATGTGCTCCACCGCCGCGATGATGCCGAGGCGGAACACCAGCCAGCGTCGCTGCAGCGGTGCGGGCAGCGCGCGTCCGAAGGGCGCGTCGGCCAGAAGGGTCTGGAAGAGCCAGTCCTCCTGCCGCGTATTCGATTCGGTCTCGATGCCGTGCGCGTTCAGGTACTCCGCGATGGCGCCGCCGTGCGCGCGCGCGTGCATGGCTTCCTGACGCATGAATGCCTGTACGTCGGCGCGCAGCGCATCGTCGGTGATCAGCGGCAGCGCCTGACTGTAGACGCGGCAGAACCAGAACTCCCCGGCCGGCAGCAGCAGATTGATCTCGTTGATGAAGTGGCTGGCGAAGGGCTGGCCGGGAATCCACTCCAGGGGCGTGTCCGACCAGTCGAAGCGCACGCGGCGCTGCGGCAGCGGCGTATCGGTGCGGCTGGCGGTCGGAGCCGGCTTGCGGCGCGGAAAGGCGATCACGGCAACCTCCTGTTCAGTCGGCGCTGATGCGCGCCAGTCGGCGCGCGATGCCGGGGGCGAAGCGCGACAGCCAATGCAGGCCGTGTACCTCGACGCCCACCAGAGCCTCGGCCCGGCGTTCGTCGATGGCGTCGACGATGGCTGCGGCCACTGCTCCGGGCCCGAGATTGCGGCGTTCGTAGAGCTTCTGGATGCGGGTGCGCGAGGCCGCCTCGGTCTCGGCATCCTGGCCGGCGAAGCGGGTCCGGGTGACGATGCCGGTGTTGACGATGCCCGGGTAGATCGCGGCGACGTGGATGCCGTGCGCGCCGAGCTCGGCGCGCAGGCAGTCGCTCAGCATGCGCACCGCGGCCTTGGTGGTGGCGTACGCCGGTGTCGTGCGCGAAGGCAGGAAGGCCAGCCCGGACGACACGTTGACGATGTGGCCGCGCTTGCCCGCGGCCACCATCTGGCGACCGAACAGGCGCGCGCCGTGGATGACGCCGCCCAGATTGATGTCGAGGATGCGCTGCCAGTCTTCGGCCTCGGTGTCGAGCACGCCGCCGGCCATGCCGATGCCGGCATTGTTGACCACGATGTCCGGTGCCTCTAGCGTCCCGGCGACCCATGCCGCGAGCGTCTCCATCGCCGCGACATCGCCGACGTCCACCGACTGCGACCAGGCACAGACATCGAGCAGGCGGCAGAGCTCGGCCGTGCGCTCGGCGGCGGCGCCGTCGATGTCGACCGCCACCACGTCGGCGCCGCGCTCGGCCAGGGCCAGCGCGGTCTCGCGGCCGATGCCGGACCCGGCGCCGGTGATCAGTGCCAGGCGACCGGCGAACGCACCGTTCCCGCGTTGTGCGCGCTGGCGTGCCCGCTGCAGGGCAGTCGTTTCGGGGGCGCCCTCGATGTGGCGCACGAATTCGCCGATGCGGTGGGCGACGAGGTCCGGATGGCTGACCTGCAGCCAGTGCCCGGCATCGACATCGAAGCGCCACAGCCGCGGCACCCAGTGCGGCAGATCGTCCCACAGCTCCGGCACCATGAAATGGTCCCTGCGCGGGAACAGCAACTGCACCGGAACGTCGGTGCGCCGCTCCGAGGGGCGCAGCACGCGCGCTGCGAAGTTGGCCCGGTAGAGACGCACGCCGGTGGCGCCGTCGGCGGCCTGGGTCTCGCTCGGCGCCGCTTCGCGGATGCCCTCGACGCGTTCGAGCACCGCCGGCCACAGGCGTTCGCCTCCGGTGCGCCAGAAGGTCGGTGCCAGGCCCGGAAGGTGGAACACGCCGACGTACCAGGAGTGGGCGAGCTGGCGCGTCACTGCACGCAGGCGCTCCGGCGCGGCCGAGCGCAGGCCCTGGCGGATCCAGTGGCCGGCGTGGTCCAGGCAGGGGCCCGAGATCGACGTGAACGAGGCGATGCGCGCGGCGAGCTCGGGCGTGGTCACCGCTTCCCACGACTGGATGGACCCCCAGTCGTGCCCGACCAGATGGACGGGGGCATCCGGGCTCACCGCATCCATGACCCGGCCGAGATCCGCACTCAGCCGGTCGAGCGCATACGCGCGCGTGGCCGCCGGCCGGCCCGACCGGCCGGCACCGCGCACGTCGTAGGCCACCACGTGGCAATCCGCGGCGAGCCGCTCGGCGGTGGCCGTCCAGACCGATGCCGCGTCGGGGTAGCCGTGCACGAGGAGCACGGTGGGGCGGTTGCCCGCGCGTCCCCATTCGTAGATCGCGAGGGCGACATCACCGTCCTCCAGGATGCGGCTGGGTGTCAGCGCCATCAGGCGGCCCTGCGCTGCGCGGGTCGGAGACCGCGCGTCGTCCAGCGGCGCACATGCGGCACATCGTCATCGAGCCAGAAGGCGTCGTCCTCGGTCACCACCAGCAGCTCCTCGAACTTGGCGCCGACGTGGCGGAAGCCGAGATGCGGCTCCACCGCCCAGAGACCGGGCGTGGGCGGGTGCTCGGAGGCGGTCGAGCTGTTCCAGATCGGATTCCAGCCCTCGCGCGCGCCGCGCACCCGGTCGCGCACCAGCTCGCCGATGTTGCGCACGCCGAAGCGGCCCACCGTCCAGCGCTGCCCGGTACCGCTGTCGGGCAGGATCTCGACGCGATGCGCCAGGGTCTCGAAGGGGTAGGCCTTGTGGCGCGGGTCGTAGCCGTGCTCGCGGCACAGGGCATCGACCGCGCGGCTGATTTCCGCCAGCGGACGGCGCGCGCGCACCTGCTCCAGGATGAGCGCGCGGTAGGCCTGCAGGTCGTCCATCAGCTTGTCGAGAATCCGGTTGCCGCCGAGCGCGCCGCTGTAGCCGATGTCGGCGGTGTAGCCGTCGAGGGTGGGGGCGCAGTCCAGGATGAAGGGCATGTTCGCTCCGAGCCGGCGCCTGCCCGGGTAGAACGCCGGGTTGAAGCCCCCGAGGAGCCGGTTGCCGACCGCGCCCCGGAAGGCGGTGCGGTCACCGAACCAGGCGAACGGTCGATGGAAGCATTCGGTGGCGCCGTGCGCGACCAGCCACGCCTGCATGCGGGCTGCGGTCTCGCGTTCGCTGATGCCGGGTTCCAGCTCCGCGGCCACGGTCTCGGCGCACCGATACGCCAGCTGCTGTGCACGCCGGAAGCCATCCAGCGTGTCGTCATCGAGGGGGGCTTTGGCCATCGGGCGGCATCGTGCGCTGCGAAAGGGGGCGCTAGCGTAGCGCAAACATTGACACCAATCAATGGCAACGTGCCACCCGCAGTGCGGCCGCTACGCGCCGCGTGCGACCAGCCGATAGGTGATGCCCAGCGGGTCCTGCAATCCGAGGATGCCGCCGAGCGTGGTCATCGGCGTGATGCCGAAATCGGTCTGGCGGATCACCATGCTGCCCTCCGCGATCAATCGGTCGTCCTCGCGGGTGACGCGCATGAGCGTGTCGTACTCGACCGTCGTGCCGTGCAGCGTCACCGCCGTCCGGGCCACCAGCATCGGCCAGTCGCCGCGCATGCGGATCGCGCTGAGCATCACCTCCGGGAAGCGCTCGGCATCGAGGACGTCGGCGCTCAGCATGTTGTTGCGGGTGCCCTCGATCTGGTCCTCGCTCAGCAGCTTCCCGAAGCTGCCGCCGGTTTCGGTGCGCAGCGCATCCGGGTCGAGATCGAGCGCGTCGAGCCGGAAGGCGAGCGTGAAGCCGGCATCCACGGGCAGATCGGAGTCCAGCGCCACGAAGCCCTTCAGCCCGCGCACGGCAATGACGTGATTCTTCCCCAGCCTGGGCGCGCGGCCACCGCGGAAGACGTGGATGCGCACGTCCGAGGCTTCGGCATCCACCGCGAACATGGTGGCGCCGTCCTCCGCCGCTGCCTGCCGGGCGGTCTCGACGCGCGCATGCAGCGAGGAGGCTCCGGGTGCGGGGTCGGGCGCCGGCGGTGGCGCGTCGGATCCCAGCAAGGCACAGCCGCCGAGAAGCAGCGTGGAAAGTGTGACCAGCGAACGGCGCATCGGGCGTCCCCCTTCCGGATGGAGGCCACAGCGTAGCGCCCGGCGCCGGGCGCGGTCGGCGCCGCGCCTCAGCTGTACTGCCTCCGCGGGTGGTAGCGCCCGTCGCTGAAGCGGTCGAAGAACTGTCCGAGCGCAGGGTGCTCGATCTGCACGCTGGTGTCGCCGTGCTCGAGATGGCGCTCGGCGACATAGGTACTGTGCATGGCGCCGTCGACCAGCACGTGGTACCAGGGCGCGTCCTTCGGCGGCCGGCTGCGCGCGACCTGCTCGTACCATGCCTCGGACCCGCTGTACTGCGGATCCACGTCGACGATCACGCCGCGATAGTCGAATCGCAGGTGGTGGACGATCTCGCCGATACCGAATCGGGGTTCTGCCATGACGCGCTCCGCGGCCCGGGGACTCTGCCGCCCAGCCTGCCACGACCGCCCGCGGCCATCAGCGTGCAGCCCCTGGACGCATCGTCATCGCACCGGGCACCCTGCGCGCTCCCGGGGGAAGGGACGGAGCGGGATGGAGTGCCCGAAGTGCCACCATCGGGTCGCCGCCGGCAGCACGCAGTGCGCGGCGTGCGGCGTGGTGTTCGCCAAGTACGAGGAGTACCTGGAGCAGCGCGCCGCGCTGGAGCGGGAGCGCGCCTTGCGGGCGGCCGAACCGGGGTTCGGGGCCCGGCTCTGGTCGGCGCTGATGACGCCGCCGGAGGGCGACCGCACGGTGTGGTGGGCGCGCGCGATCGCCGGTGCGGCGCTGGCGCTCTGGGGCGCGAGCTACATGGTCCGGGACCTGTACCAGCTCGGCCACGACCCGGCCTTCATGCACGCGGTCAATCTGCCCTTCCACGAGGCCGGCCATCTGGTGTTCGGGATATTCGGGGACTTCGTCGGTTCGCTCGGCGGCTCGCTCGGCCAGCTGCTGATGCCGGTGGTCTGCGGCGTCGCGCTGTTCCTGCGCGCCGACACCTTCGGCTGCAGCGTCTGCCTGCTCTGGTTCGGCGAGAATTTCCTGGACATCGCGCCCTACATGGCGGACGCCCGCGCCGGCGAGCTGCCCCTGCTGGGTGGCAACTACGGCAAGAGTTCGCCGTACGGCTTCCACGACTGGGAATTCATTCTCGGCGAGACCGGGCTGCTGGCCTGGGACACCACGTTCGCCGCGATCACGCTCAACGCCGGCCGCGCGATCATGGCGCTGGCGATGCTGTGGGGCGCGTGGCTGCTGTGGCGGGGCTGGCGCGAGAGCGTCTGATCGCCCCGACGCGCGTCAGTCGCGGCGTTCGCCGTCGTCGGCGGGCGGGTTGTCCTCGCCCTGACGCGCCGCCTTCTTCTGGCGCTTCTCTTCCTTCTTGCGGCTCTTCTTCAGCTCGCGCTGACGCTTCTCGTAGGAGTAGTTCGGTTTCGCCATGCCGTCGCCTTTGCTCGGCGGGGCAGTGTACGGGATGGTGGCACGCAGGGGCCGCGTGATCAGAAGCCGGCGCCCGGCTCCGCGAGATAGGCCGCCTCGGCCGGCGTGTTCGCGCGGCCGAGCGCGGCGTTGCGATGGGGGAAGCGGCCGAAGCGCGCGATGACGTCGCGGTGGCTGCGCGCGAAGCCGGTGAAGGTGTCGAAGGTCGCGCGGTACGCTTCCGGAACCGAGGCGGCCAGCGCCTCGAAGCAGCCCACCGCCGCGTGCTGGCAGAGCATGTCCTCGGCGTGCTCGAGTGGCATGTAGACGAACACGCGTTCGATCGGCCGCAGCGCCCGATCGTCGCCGCACCGCAGTCCGGCGATGGACCAGCCGAGCGCGCGCTCGTCGTCGGTCCAGGCACGGGCGTCGTCGCGGAACATGGCGCGCGGACACTGATCGACGAGCAGGATCAGCGCCAGCCGCCCGCGCGGATGCGCGAGCCAGTGATCGAGCGCGCCGGCGATCGCCGCGGCATGCAGGCCGCCGAAGCGCGACCGGATGTCGTCGTCGACGGCGACGTCCTTGCCCCACCAGAGCGACGCGCGGCGCCCGGCGATCTCGGCGTCGTCGCCGTCGCCGAACCAGTAGTCGAGCAGGGAAACGGCCTCGGCCGGCAGCGCGGCGGTGGTGTTCGGCATGCCCGGTGCCGTGTCCGGGGTCAGGCGTCGCGCGGCAGGTCGGCGGTCACCGCTGCACGCGCCGGCTCGGAGAGCAGCGGCAGCATCTCGGCCCGGTGCGGAGCCGCCAGTCGCGGTCCCAGCGCGGATGCGGTCTCGGCGTATCCCTCCCGGTAGACGGCCTCGACCAGGTCCGCGGCCAGCCGCGGCGAGAAGGCCGCGAGCACGTGCGCGACCGTGTCGGCGGAGAGATGACCGGCGATGTGCGCGACGCTTCCGGGATCGTCGAGCTGCACGACCAGCTGCTTGAGCGTGGCGCGTGGCAGCAGCTCGGCGAACTCGGCGGTGGCCTCGAATGCCTGCAGCGAGACCAGTTCGCGCGCGCAGCCCAGCACGGTCTCGAAGGGCAGCTTGGGCAGCACCCATTCGCGCGTCGGCGGGTCCAGCACCAGCGCCACGCGCGCGACGAAATCGATCGGCTGCGCCTGTGCGAGGCGCCGGATCTCGCTGTCGCGGAGGTGCGGCAGGCAGCGCGCGACCCCGGAAGGCCCCAGCACCCATCGTCCGACCAGTGCGACCAGCCCGGTGGGCGCCACTCGCGCAATGGCGGCGATGCCCTGGAAGAACCACTCGTTGCGGCCGGCCTCCGAAGCCAGCGCGCAGCGTGTCTCGCGGTGCACCGATGTTGCCTCGTGCTGCATCGGACTGTCTCCTCCAACAGTGCCGCGCCTGTTTTCCGGCGCTTGTGTCGATGAACGGGCCGAGCCCGGATGCCCGACGTTGACGCAATCCGGCATCCAGCGCAAGCCCGGCCGGGAGGCCGGGGCGGCGTCGTTCCGGCAGCGCGGCGAACCGTGCGCATCGCGCGCTCCGTTTGCCGGGGCAGGTGCAGTCAGGCCCGCGACGGGGCCATACTCCGTGGAGTTTCGATGCGCGGGAGGTGCGTCATGCAATCGGTGCGACGTTGGCTTGCGGCTCTGCTGCTGTGCAGTGCGCCCGTCGGGGCGGTGTTCGCGGACAGCTATGCCGAGACCGTCGAAGTGTTCCGCGACGCCGGCGAAAGCGCGGCCTACTTCGAGCGCAGCCATGCCTATGCCGTGTTCCCCACCATCGGGAAGGGCGGCATCGGCGTCGGCGGTGCGCTCGGCAAGGGCCGCGCCTATGTCGGCGGCGATCACGTCGGCAACGTGGTGATGACCAAGCTCAGCATCGGCTTTCAGCTTGGCGGACAGGCCTACAGCCAGATCATCTTCTTCCAGGATCGGCGTGCCTTCGAGGAATTCGCCAGCGGCAGCTTCGAGTTCGGCGCCGACGCCAGCGCGGTGGCGATCACCGCCGGTGCCTCGGCGAGTGCTTCCACCGGGGGCGGTGCCTCGGCGGGCGCGAGTGGCGGGCGGCACGACGCCAGGACCTTCGGCGGCTACCACAAGGGCATGGCGGTGTTCACCGTCGCGCTCGGCGGGTTGATGTACGAAGCGTCCATCGGCGGTCAGCGCTTCGACTACGAGCCGGTGGCGACGGCGGAGCCGGAAGGGCGCTGACGGGCGTAGCGGCCGCACGTCGGCCGGTGTGTGCCGCAGGGCCGCGCGATCGCGCGCGCGGTGCGCTGCTGCGCTCTGATGAGCGTCCGCCCCGCATGCGAATGCCCGCATGACAGCCCTGCCCACGCTCGACTGGAGCACGACCGATCCCGAACCGCCTGCGGTCGGAACGCCGCTGCACGGCGGCGTGGCACTGCTCGATTCCGCGGTGGCGCTGACCCGGGACCGCGAGCGCGCCACGCTGCACACCAGCCTGCTGCGCACGCTCGGCGAGATGCTGCCGCTGACCGAGATCCGGGTGCTGCCCGCCGGTACCCCCACCGGCCGCTTCCCCGACACGCGCGACGGCATGTGGTACTCGCTGCCGCTGGCCTCAGCGCTCGGCGACGATCGCGTGCTGGCGGTGCACATTGCGGGCGAGGGGGAGCAGGAGGAGCACATCCTGCAGGGCTTCGTTCGCCTGTATCAGAACTTCCTGACCGTGATCGACGAGTCGGAGCGCGATCGTCTGACCCAGCTCCGCAATCGCGCGGCCTTCGACGCCCGACTGGCACGCGTTGCCGGCGCGTCGTCCGGCCGTCACGCGCGTCGCAGCGGCGATACCAGCAACTGGCTGGCGCTGATCGACGTCGACCACTTCAAGCGCGTCAACGATCGCTTCGGCCATCTCTACGGCGACGAAGTGCTCATCCTGATGGCGCGCCACCTGCGGGCCAGCTTCCGCGAGCGCGATGCCGTGTTCCGCTACGGTGGTGAGGAGTTCGCGGTACTGCTCGGCGACAGCTCGCGCGCCGACGCCCGTGCCGCGCTGGAGCGCTTCCGCGCGCTGGTGGCCGAAGCGGCCTTTCCGCGTGTGGGCGCGGTCAGCGTGAGCATCGGCTTCTGCGCCATCGAGCCGGGAAGCGCGCCGCCCACGCTGGTCGAGCGTGCCGACCGCGCGCTCTATGCAGCCAAGGAAGGCGGACGCAACCGCGTGGTGGATTACCGCACGCTGGCGTCGCGCTTCTCGGTGCAGTCGCGCGCGCAGAACGACATCGAGCTGTTCTGAAGCGCGATCAGCGGGTCGTCGCCGGCGGCTTCCAGGGATCGGCAAGCCAGGCTTCGAACACTTCCGGCGCCAGGGCGGGAGACATCAGGAAGCCCTGTCCGGTGGTGCATCCCAGTTCGAGGAGCGCTTCGCGCTGGGCATCGTTCTCCACGCCTTCGGCGATGGTCTGCAGATCCAGCGTCCGGGCCAGCGCCATGATGGCGCGCACGATGCCGCGCGAAGCCTGATCCTCGTGCAGCTTCTGAATGAAGCCGCGATCGAGCTTGACGAAGTCCACCGGCAGACGCTGGAGCTGGGTCAGCGACGAGTAGCCGGTGCCGAAATCGTCGATCGAGACCGTGATGCCGCTGGCCCGAAGTTCGCCGAGCGCGCGGATCGCCGTATCCGGTTGCTGGATGACTGCGGATTCGGTCAGTTCGAGGCACAGATTGTCGGGACGCATCCCGCAGCGTTCCAGCGCCCGGGCCACGATGCCGGGGAGCTCGGCCACGACCTGCAGCGACGACAGGTTGACGCTGACGCGGAAGCCCGGCGGCAGACGGCCGGCGCGTTCGAGTCGCTGCACCGCCGCCGCGGACTTGCGCAGCATGAGGTCGCTCAGCTCACCGACCAGGCCGCGCGCTTCGGCAACCGGGGCGAACTCCGACGGCGAGACCCATCGCCCGTCCAGGCACCAGCGCGCCAGCGCCTCGGCACCGATCACGTGCCCCTCCGCCAGGTCGACGATGGGCTGCAGGTGGCACTCGATCCGGTCGTGGGTCAGAGCGTCCCGGAGCGCGCCCTCCAGCCAGAGCGCGGAGGCGCTCGCCTCGGAGAATGCCGGCTCGTAGCGCAGCGCCCGGCCGCCACCGCGCGACCGCGCCTGGGCGAGGGCCGTTTCGGCGCGTACCTGGAGCGTGGTCGCGTCGCCGGCATCGTCCGGCCACATCGCCACGCCGCCGCTGTAGGAGATGAGCAGCGGATTGCCGAGGACCTCGAAGGGCGGGCGGAAGGCGGTAGCGACGCGTTCGAGCCATTGATCCACCCGCCCGGTATCGGCAAGCGGCGGGCTGAGGATCGAGAAGCTGTCTCCGGAGGGGCGGCAGACCACACCCATCGGCTCGGCGACCATCCGCAGCCGCGATGCGCATTCGGCCAGTACCCGGTCGCCGGCCGCGGTGCCGAGCAGTTCGTTGATCGGCTGAAAGCGGTCCAGATCGATGCACAGGAGCGCGCGGTATCCGCCGTCGGTCTGCACGAGGGCGCGGTCGACTTCCTCCCGGAAATAGCTGGCGTTGGGCAGTTCGGTGAGCGGGTCGTAGCGGCTGAGGAACTCGAGGCGCTGGCGCGCGTCGGCCTCGCTGGTGACATCGCTGATGAGCACCATGTACCGGGGTGGCGCGCCGTGCTCGTTGCGCACCGCGCTCATGCGGACGTACAGCAGGCGCTGGGCGCCCTCGGCGTCGAGCGCCTTGAGATCGCCGGCCCAGTAGTGGTCGCGATGGACGCGCATCAGCGCGCGCTTCAGCCGGCCGGGGTCCACCACGTTCAGCAGTTCCGCGTCGAAGGCGCGGGCCTCGATCTCGGGCCGGGAAAGACCGAACAGGCGAGCGGCCGCGTCGTTGGCACGCACGATGCCGTCGTCGCTGTCGGTGACCAGCAGGCCGTCCGGGGCGTTATCGAACAGCGATGTCAGCAGATTGCCGCTCTCGCGCGCCTCGCGGAGCGCGGTGACGTCCCAGACCATGCCGATCCACTGATTTCCGTCACCGGGTGCGCGCCGGCCCCGGCTGTCCAGCCAGTGCCAGCTGCCGTCGCGGTGACGGATGCGATAGAGCGCCCGGTACTCGCTGCTTGCCCCGGACAGGCATGCGGAGGATGCCGCGCGCAGCGGCTCGATGTCGTCGGGGTGGATGCGCGCATGCCAGTCGGCGAGATCATGCGGTGGATCGTCGGCGGCGGACCCGATCAGCGCCTTGAGCTCGGCCGAAATCTCCAGGTCGCCATTGAAGGGGGCGCTACTGCCCGCGCGCGGGCTGTAGACCCATGCTGCCGCGCTGGATCCCTCCATCGCGAGGCGCAGTCGTTCGGTGGTGGCCTCGGCATCGCGCTGCAGCGCCGCCTGCCGCCGGAAGTTGCGGCGCAGCACGCTGTAGAGCAGGGATGCCGTGACGATCGTGAAGGCGGCGCCCTTGAGGCTGTGTTGCCACCATTCTGCGTCGACGAGCGCGACCGACATCGCGGTGAGCAGATAGTCGCTGCCCAGGATCCACGCCAGCACCACGACGGCGTAGCCGATCGCGATGCGTCCCGCAACCCGCTCCGGACGCTGCCGCTCGTCATCGGCGTGCGCACCGGTTGCAAGCAGGGGGCTTGTCGGCAGACTGGACAATGCGTCTCCTCCCACCGCTTTTCCGCAAGCATGCGCGTCCGCGGAATGTCGTGCAAACCCGTGCGGCGAGCGCCCGGCGGCGGGCGCGGTGCCGTCAGCGCGGCGCGCGGATGCGCTCGATCACCGACGCGCCGAGCGCCAGCAGCGGCGCCGCCAGCAGCCACCAACCCGCGGGCTGTCCCAGCGTGAGCAGCGTCGCGCCCGCGAACAGGCACCATGCCATCGGCACCGCGCCCGCCACCCAGCGCGCAGTGCCGGACAGCATGAGTGCGAAGCCCAGACTGGCAAGTGCGGTCGGGTCGGGCGCGCTGCCGAACAGCTCCGCGCTGCGCCAGCCGTGGCCCGTCAACGGCGCCACCGCCGGCCAGAGCAGGAACGCGCTGCCGATCAGGGTCCACCCGGTGCCGGCGGCGATCCGGTCCGGTGGAGGCGGTGTCGGCATCCCGCGCCGCAGCCCGATCATCAGCAGTATCGCGATGTGGGCGGCCAGCACGGGCAGCGCGTAGCGCATTGCCCACTGGATGGGCAGATAGAGCGACCACACGAAGGCCCATGTGCTCCAGGCCCAGGCCAGTGCCAGCACCAGCGGCCATGCCCGGCGGACGCGCGCATCGCCGCGCAGCAGCAGCAGCAGCAGCAGCGCGACCAGCGCGCCCGCGGCCATCAGCGCCAGATTGATCGCGGTGTGGGCCTCGTTGCAGCGCTCGAACAGGCGGTAGTAGGTGCGCCCGGAGAACAGCAGGAAGTCGGCCGGCCGATAGTCCGCCCAGTCCGCGCTCACAGCCGGTCCGCGATGACGCGGGCGATGGCCGAGCGCATGCCGGTGTCGGGCAGGGCCCCGTGCGCGGCATCGAGGTTCTCGCGCACGTGCGCGACCCGGGTCGTGGCCGGGATCGGACAGGTGACGGCCGGATGCGCCAGGATGAACTTGAGGATCAGCTGCGCCCAGGTGGTGGCACCGAGCTCCTTCGCCACGCCGGGCAGCGGACTGCCGGCGAGCCGCTCGGGCAGGCTGCCGCCGCGGAACGGTCGGTTCACGATGACGGCGATGCCGCGTTCGGCCGCGAGCGGGAGCAGGCGCTGCTCGGCGTGCCGGTCGACCGGGTTGTAGGTGAGCTGCACGAAGTCGAGCGGCTCGAAGCGCATGATCTGCTCCAGCTCGTCGCCGCGGCGCCCGTGCGAGGTGGTCACGCCCACGTAGCGCAGACGGCCGCGTGCCTTCATCTCGAAGAGCAGCGCGAGATGGTCGCGCCACGCCACCAGGTTGTGCACCTGCAGCAGGTCGAAGCGCGACACGCCCCAGTGCCCGGCCGAGGTCGCGATCTGATCGGGCCCGGCATCGCCGTCGCGCGTCCAGACCTTGTCGGTCGAGAAGGCCTCCCGGGTGCGCCCGAGCTTGTCGAGACCGTAGCCGATGACGGCCTGCGAGGAGCCGTACATCGGCGATGAGTCGATCATGCGGCCGCCGGCAGCGAAGAAGGCGCGCATGACGGCAGCGCATTCATCGCGCAGGACCGGATCGTCGCCGACGTTGAAGGTGATCCAGCTGCCCAGGCCGATCGCGGGGACGGGCTCGTCCGATGACGGTATGGGGCGGGTGGGGACCGACGCGTCCGCCGCCGCGAAGGTGCCCGGTGCGGCGGCGGCCCAGCCGGCGGCACCGCTCATTGCCAGCATCGCGCGTCTGGTGATGCGATCACGCATGCGCCACGTCCAGGGTTCCGGATCCGGCGATCACGGTGGCGCTGCGCGGCCGCGCTGACAAGACCCGGGCACGAAAAAGCCCCCGCGCGGCTGCGCGGGGGCCGGGGTGGCACAGCGCCGTCTTCGGGTCCTAGCGGCCGCCGAAGAGGCGGCCGAACAGCCCCGAGCTGGCCTCCGCCTCGACGGCGGCCTTGAACTCGGCGTGGTCGAGGGCGTCGTCGCCATCGGCGTCGGCGGTCTCGAAGTTGGCCGAGATCTTGGTGTCGGCGCGCGCTTCGGCGCTGCTGACCAGGCCATCGCCGTCGGCATCGAGATGACGGAAGCGGCCGAGCAGCTCGTTGCCGAGCTCGGCGCCGGCGTTGGCGCCGACCGCGGCGCGATCGCGGGCGCCGCCGCTCATCTCGCCGATCTTCTCGGCGCCGGCACGCAGGCCTTCCTTGGTGTTCTCTGCGGCATCGGCGGCCATCTCGCTGGTGGCCTCGTAGCCTGCCTGCACGCCTTCCTTGGTCTTCCGTGCGGCCGTGCCGGCCGCTTCCCTGGTGGCTTCGTAGCCGGCCTGGACGCCCTCCTTGGTCTTCTCGGCAGCGGTACCCACCGCATCGCCGGTCGCCTCCGCGCCGGCCTTGACGCCCGACTTGACCTTGCCGCCGACGTTGCTGACGGCCGCGCCGAGACCGCCGGAACCCTCCGCCTTCAGGCCGGCACGGAATTCGGCCTCGGTGACCGCGCCGTCATCGTCGTCGTCGAGGTCGGCGAAGCGCGACTGCAGCTCGGCATTGGCGGTCGCTTCGGACTTGCTGATGCTGCCGTTGCCGTCGGCATCGAGGGCGGCGAACTGCTTGTCGAGGCTGGTGTCGGCATCGACGCCAATGTTGGCGTTGACGCTGAGGTCGAGCGCCTGCGCGGCGCTGGTCCCGAAGGCGAGCGCGGTGGCGAGGGCGATGCTGCTGATGGTGTGCGTGTTCATGGCACGTCTCCCGGTCGAGAATGGGTACGCGCGCCTTCGTCTGTCGGCGCGTGGCGGCAGTAGAGCGCGCGGCGCTTGAACTACCGATGAATGCGCATCGCCGCGCGCGTTCCGATTGCATCGGGCAAGCTCTCGTACGTCATGGATTTCCTGCTTCCGATCGTGCTGCTGGTGCTGGCCGGCTTCTGCTGGCTGCTCGCCGCCGGCGAGCGCGACAGCGATCGTGACCGCCGCGGCACCGTCGGCCGCAACGGCGCGGTGCGCTATGCGCATCCGCGATCGCGCGCGGTGGCGCCGGCGCTGGTAGCGGCGGCCTGCCTGTTCGCCAGCGTCGAGATCGTTCGGGCGCGCGGTCCCGAGGCGCTGCCGCTGCTGCTGGTCGGGGCGCTGCTCACACTGGCCTTCGCCTGGCTGGCGCTGCGCGCGCACCGGGAGTGGATCGACTACTTTCCCGGGCGAGGACTGCGCGTGGCGCACTGGACCGGCTATCGCTGGGTGCCGCTTTCCCGCATCGTGCAGCTGACCCACGACCATGCGCGCGGCTGGCGCCCCGGACACGAGCTCGCCACCCTCGCCATCGGGCTGGACGACGGCAGTCGCATCGATCTCGACGAGCGTCTGCGCGGCTTCGCGGATCTGGTGGCCCGGCTCGGGGAGGAGTGCTCCGAAGGCATACTGGAGCGCAACGCCGAGGAATGATCCGCCCATGAGTGTCAAGGTCGGCCGGCGCGTCCCGATCGCGCTCGTCGCCGCATTGCTGCTGGCGCTGCCCGCAGCCGGCGGCGCCGGGCAGCGTGGCGACACCATCGTCCAGTTCGGCTGGGTGCACTCGCACCCGCTGGACGACAACGCGCCGCCGCGCAACACGCTGCGCGACAGCGCGCTGTTTCCGGTTCTGGGGGTGGACAGCGCGTTCCGCTCGGACGAGATCGCCACCGATGCCGGCAGCGCCGACACGCTGGGGCTGATCGTGAAGCACTTTCTCAGCGATCACTGGGCGCTGAATCTGACCGTGGGATATCCGCCCACCTCCCGGCTGCGCGCCACCGGCACGGTCGCGCCGACCGGTCCGACGGGGCTGCTGATCAACCTCGATACCGGACGGCCCGAGTTCAATCCGGTGGCGTCCGCACGGCAGTGGAGCCCGATCGTCCTGCTGGAACGCCATTTCGGCGCTCCGGACGCGCTCCTGCGACCGTTCCTGGCGGCCGGCGGCACCTTCGTGTTCTTCACCGAGGTCGGCTTCAGCGATGCCTTCGACGAAGCCGTCAACCGGCGCTTCGGCGTGCCGCTCGCGGCGGCCGCCGGACGGCCCGGGCCGACGCGGCTGGATGTCGCGCTGGACCCGGTGCTGGCGCCCGTCGTCGCCGGCGGCCTGGGGTTCCGCCTGTCCGAGCGCTGGGGGCTGACCGCGCAGCTGGCCTTCATTCCCCTGGAGACCACCGCGACCGTCACGCTGGATGCCGAGGACGGCACCCGGCTGGGGACCAGTCGTACCCGGCTGCGTTTCGATCCGCTGGTCGTCAGCGTGCTGCTCGGATACCGCTTTCCCGGCTAGCCGTCCGCCGGTGGCGCCGCCGGCCGCAGGAAGGAACCGTGGACCCACCCGTCGGCATCGAAGTGCCGGACGTGGACCCAGTCGCCGCGGGGCGGCTCGAGCACCGGCACGATGCGGCCGCGATCGAGGATGGTGATGGACGCGTGCTCGGAACCCGGGCCGCGACGCATGTGCACGCGATCGGTGGTTTCGCGATAGCCGGTCGCATCGGGCGCCGGCGCCGACTCCGGTTCTGGCTCCACCTCCGCCATCTCGGTGGGGGTTGGTGTGTCGGGCCCTTCGGCCGTCGCGGTGGCGGCGTCGGCGTGTGCATCGTGCGGCGTCAGGTCGCCCCGGCTGTCCGGCGTGGCGGGCGCTCGGCCGGTGGTGTTGCCCGGGGGCACGTCATCGGTGGCGACATCGTTGATGGTGGCGCTCGGACCCGTGGCCGGCTGCGGCGAAGGCGCATCGGGCCACAGCAGGGTCAGGACCCCGATCAGGATTAGCAGCGCGGCCGCACCGGAGGTGAAGAAGGGCGTTCGTTCGTCCGACCATCGGATGTGCTGCCACGAGCGCTCGCCGCAGCTCTTGCAGCGATAGGGCCGGAACGGCCACACGTGACCCAGCGCCCTTTGCCAGGCGCTTCGCTGGGAGCGCGACAGGTCGCGCGCACTGCAGTGCGGACATCGCATGCGCATCGGTCTGCTGGTGGAGCGGACTGCGCTGGCGCGCCCGCCGTTCATTGTGTCGGCATAGTAGGGGGCGTCCCCGCGCCGACGCAATTGCCGGCGCGGGTGCCCGCCGCGCTACAGCTGGTCGAGGATCGCCTCGGCGGAGCTGGTGGTGATGTCGCCCTTGGGCTCTATCGCGGCATGGGTCACCACGCCGTCCTCGATGATCAGCGCGAAGCGCTTGCAGCGCATGCCCAGGCCGGCGCCGCTGCCATCCATCTCCAGACCCAGCGCACGGGTGAAGTCGCCGTTGCCGTCCGAGAGCATGAGCAGGTACTCGGCGTTCTGCGCCTTACCCCAGGCATCCATCACGAAGGCATCGTTGACCGCCATGCAGACGATCCGGTCGACGCCCTTGGCCTTGATCTCGTCGGCCTTGACGACATAGCCGGGGAGATGCGCCTTGGAGCAGCCCGGCGTGAAGGCGCCCGGAACGCCGAACAGCACGCTCTTGCCCTTGCCGAAGAGCTCGCCCGTCTGCATCGCTTCGGGCCCCTTGTCTCCCATCCGGTAGACGGTGGCCTCGGGTACGCGTTCGCCACTGTTGATGGTCATGCTCGCTCCTCGTCGAAATGGTCCCGCCAGCCTATGCGTCCGGCGGGCCATTGAGAAGACGTGATGCCCCGCCGTCGATGCAGCGGCGCGTGCATTGCGATCCGCCCCGCAGCACGGAATGATGGGCACCCGGCACGTTCACGATCCTGCACCGCATGTGGCGACAGACCGAGCTGCGCCTGCGCCCGCGTCCCCGCGGATTCCATCTGGTGACCGACGAGATCGTCGCCGGCCTGCCCGATCTCGCGTCGGTGCAGGTGGGGCTGCTCCATCTGTTCCTGCAGCACACGTCGGCCGCGCTCACCATCAACGAAGACGCCGACCCCACCGTGCGCGCCGATTTCGAGCGCCATTTCAACCGGGCCGTGCCCGAGGGGGCGCCCTACTTCGCACACGTCGACGAGGGCAGCGAGGACATGCCGGCGCACATCAAGAGCAGCCTGCTGGGCTGCGCGCTGAGCCTGCCCGTGCATCGGGGCAGGCTGCGGCTGGGCACCTGGCAGGGCATCTATCTCTGCGAGCATCGCAATCATGGCGGCGAGCGCCGGGTGATCGCGACGCTCCAGGGCGAATAGGGCTCCGCCGCCCGCTCTGACCGCTTCAGATGTTGGCCGGTCGGCGGCAGTTGGGTGCCCGACCCTGCGCGCGCGCCTGGCGGTAGATCGGCATGACATTGCCGAGCTCGGCCTGCAGATCGCGGATGCGGGTCTGATGCGAGGGATGCGTGGAGAGGAACTCGGGCGGTGCGCCGTCGCTCTGCTTGGCCATGTTGACCCAGAGCGCGGGCGCGGCGCTGGGATCGAACCCGGCCTGGGCCATGTAGCGCAGCCCGAGGATGTCGGCTTCAGACTCGTCGCCGCGGCCGTAGGGCATGAGCAGCAGCACCTGCGCGCCCATGCCGATCATCTCGGGACTCATGCCGGTGGCGCTGGACACCACCGACGCGCCCAGCTGTGCGGCGAGCTGGTTCGAGACGCGCGAGGCGGAATGGTTGGCCAGCACGTGCGCGATCTCGTGACCGATGACGGCCGCGAGCTGATCCTGGTTCTCCGCCACCTTGATCAGGCCGGTGTAGACGCCGATCTTGCCGCCGGGCAGCGCGAAGGCGTTGACGGTGTCCTCCTGGAAGGTCTGCACTTCCCAGCTCTCGCCGGGGGCCACTACCTGCACGAGCGCGTTCGCGATGCAGTCGACGTAGCGCGATGCCGGGGTCCCGGTGGCAACCTTGCTCTCCTGCTTCATCTGCGTGAAGGCTTCTGCCCCCATGCTCTGCATCTGGGCGCCGGAAACCAGAATGAGCTGGCTGCGGCCGGTGGGCGAGGTGGCACAGGCGGTCGCCAGCGCGCCGGCGAGCGCCGCGACCGCCACGGTGAGAAAGCGCATCTGCATGATTCGTCGAGCCTGCTGACGGATGGGCTGTGCCAATATAACCCCGGCCGGGCTGTCGCCCGCATGAATATCGAATGGTGGGATGACCTTGCGCTCGCACGAACGCGCCACCGCGAAGGGACCGGATGGATATGCGTCCGCGCTCGAGACCGAGGACCGATCTCCGGGCAGCGCGCCGGCGCGCTCGTCGCTGCGCTCCGATCTGCGGCTTCTGCTGCTGCTCAACATCCTTCTGCTGGCCTGCTTCGGCTTCTGGGAAATCTGGCAGCTGGAACTGGTCTCCGAGCGCCTGCACGCGCAGCAGGAGCTGCTGTCGCTGCGCGACGCCCTGAACGCGCGACTGCGCGATGTCGTGCCCGCCGCTGAGTCCGAAACGGCTGCCACCGCTGCCACGGCGGCACTGCTGCCGGAGCTGCGGGACCTGCGCGACCGCTGGCGGGACGACGGTGCCGCGACGCCGGAGCTGGAGGCCGCAACCGCCGCCGCCGTGGCGCAGGCTTCATCGGCGCTGATCGCGATCGACGGCATGGTGGCGACTGCACGCCAGCGCATGGGATGGGGCATCGCGGTCTTCCTAGCCGCCTTCCTGCTGCTGCAGGGTTGGGCCGCGTGGTCGCTGCGCCGGCAGCTCCTGCGGCCGCTCGCGGCGCTGGCCGGTCGTGCCGAGCGGTTGGCGGCCGGCCTGCCCGATCACGGTGTGCTGACGGCGGGCGCCCGGCGCGAGCTGCGCGTCATCGGCCGCGCGCTCGACGGCATCGCCGAGCGCGATCACCGGTTGTCCGAGCTGCTCAACCTGGACGAGGCTACCGGACTGCCCAACCGACGCGCCGCGCGGCAGTGCCTGTCCGAATGGGTGCGCGACGGCAAGAGCGGTGCGCTGCTCCTGCTGCGCGTCATCAATCTCGGCGGCATCCGCGCGGTCTACGGCGAGGCGCACGCCAATGCCGTCCTCTACCGCTATGCGCACGAGGTGCGGGATGCCGCCGAATCCTTCGCCGACATCGTTGCCACCTACGCCGAGGACACCCTGATCCTGCTGGTACCCAGCGGCCGCGAGGGGGCCGAAGCCGCCCTCGCCGACGTCGTCAGCGGCCTGATGAGCGCGGAGAGCGAGCGCGGCACGCGCGAGGAGGTGCTGGCGCGTCCGGAGCTGGTGGCGGCTATCGCGCTGTTCCCGGCGCACGGCGACACCGTCGACGCGGTCATCGGTCAGGCCACCACCGCGCTGGACAATGCCACCGTGCGCGGCCCCGGCACCATCGAGCGCGCCCGCGCCGCCGACCACGGCGTGCTGCGTCGCCATCTCGCGCATCACGAGACGCTGCGGCAGACGCTGGAGAGCGACAACCTCGAGCTCTGGTTCATGCCCATCGTCGACGTCTCGGATTCCTTCGGGCGCATTGCCCATGTCGAGGCGCTGATGCGCATGCGCGGCGACGACGGCGAGGTCTATCCGGTGCCGGGCGAGATGATGGAACGCCTGCTCGGTTCGCCCGATCTGCTGCTGCCGGCGTCGGAGCGCTGCTTTACCTACGCCTGCGAGGTGCTCGGGCAGATGCGCGCGGCCGGGCACGACATCGGCATGGCCTTCAATCTCTCGGCGCCCGAGCTGCGCGATGAGCATCTGGCGCGGCTGACGCGCATCTTCATCGAGAGCGGGCTGCCGCCGGCGTCGCTGACGCTGGAGATCACCGAGCGCGCGGCGCTGCGCGGGCTCGACCAGCTCGTCCCGCGGCTGCAGGGCGCGCGCGAGCGCGGCGTGCGCGTGACGCTGGACGACTTCGGTACCGGCTTTTCGTCGCTGTCGCATCTCGTCGAGCTGCCCATCGACGGCATCAAGATCGACCGCGTCTTCATCAGCGCGCTGCTCGACGACGAGCGCTCGCGCGAGATCGTGGCGGCGACCACCGCGCTCGCCCAGGTCCTCAAGCTCGAGGTCGTGGTCGAGGGGGTCGAGACCGAGGCGCAGTGCAACCGCCTCGTCGAGCTCGGCTGCCCGATCCAGCAGGGCTATCTGCACGGCAAGGCGATGCCGCTCGAACAGCTCATGCTGCGCCTGGCTGCCGGCTTCTGAGATCGCGCCGGCGTCCCGCTTCAGGGCTGAAGCCGGACGATCTCCCAGCCGCCGCCGGCTGCCGCCTCGTACTGCAGCCGGTCGTGCGCGCGGCCCAGTCGTCCCTGCCAGAACTCGACCAGGTCCGGCGCCAGCCGGTAGCCGCCCCAGTGCTCCGGGCACGGCACCGGCTCGTCGCCGAAGCGCGCTTCGGCCTCGGCCATGCGCGCGTCGAGATCGTCGCGCGAGGCGATGCGCTCGGACTGCGCCGACACCGCCGCGGCGACCTGCGAGACGCGCGGCCGCTTCGCGAAATAGGCCTCGTTGGTGGCGCGCGGCAAGGGGGTTACGCGTCCCTCGACACGCACCTGACGCTCCAGCCGGTCCCACCAGAACACCAGCGCCGCGAAGGGGTTGTCGGCCAGCGCGCGACCCTTGCGCGAGGCCATGTTGGTGAAGAAGGTGGGCTGGCCGTCGTCCAGGCCCTTGAAGAGCACGATGCGCGCTGCCGGCCGGCCCTCGGGGGTGGCCGTGGCCAGGGTCATGGCGGTGGGCTCGATCATGCCGGCGTCGCGGGCATCGGCGATCCAGCGCTCGAGCTGACGCATGGGGTCGGCATCGAGCTCGGCGCGGGTGAGGGGCGGGTTGCGGGTGTACTGGCTCATCGTCACGGGAATAGGGCCGGACACGCATTCTAGGCCGCTACACTGGGCGCGACACTGCCCGTCCAGCGAGTCCCGCATGCCCACGCGCCGCTTCAGCCAGGTCGACGACTGCGTCGACGCGATCGTCGAGCGCCTCGGCAGCCGCATCGTGCTCGGCACGCCGCTCGGCATCGGCAAGCCCAACACGCTGCTCGATGCGCTCTACGCGCGTGCCTGCGCCGATCCGGGCATCTCGCTCGACATCATCACCGCACTGTCGCTGAACCCGCCCGAGGGCACCAGCGAGCTGGAGCGCCGCTTCCTGGCGCCGATCCGCAAGCGCGTCTGGGGCGAGGTGCCGGCCATGCGCTGGCTGGCCGACCATGAGGCCGGCCGCCTGCCGGACAACGTGCGCGTCATCGAGTTCTACGTCGCCTCCGGTGCGCGCCTCGGCCACGCGCGCGGTCAGCAGGACTACATCAGCAGCAACTACACCCATGTGGCGCGCGACATGATCGCGCGCGGCGCCAATCTCCTGATGCAGTCGGTCAGCGTGCGCGAGGGCGACGACGGGCCGCGCTACAGCCTGTCGTCCAATCCCGATGTGACCCTCGAGATCCTGCCGCTGATGCGGCAGCTGGAGCGGCCCTGGATGGCGGTGGCGCAGGTCAACCGCGGCATGCCGTGGATGGGCAACGACGCCGAGATCGACGAGGACGCCTTCGACGCCGTCGTCGACGACGGCGGTCCCGGCTTCGCCCCCTTCGCGGTGCCGCACGAGCCGGTGGACGATGCCGCCTGGGCCATCGGCCTGCGCGCATCGGCACTGGTGCGCGACGGCGGCACCCTGCAGGTCGGCATCGGCAGCCTCGGCGACGCCTGCTGCCACGCGCTGCGTTTGCGTCAATCCGACAACGCCGCCTACACCGACGCGCTGGCGGCGCTCCAAGGCACGGCCGGGGCCGAGGACATCGGCGGTACGGACACCTTCGGGCAGGGCCTCTACGTCGCCAGCGAGCTGATCTCGAACCCGCTGTTCAGCCTGTTCGAGGCCGGCATCGTGCGGCGCGCGGTCTACGACGACATCGACATCCAGCGCTGGGCCGGTGCCGGCCTGCTGAACGACGACAGCGAACCGCTGTTCGAGCGCCTGCACCGCCGCGACGGCCTGCCGCGCATCAGCCGCGGCCTGCTCGCGGCCATGCAGCGCCACGGGCTCGCGCATCCCGACCTGGCACGCGACGGCCAGCACCTGCGCCTGCCCGACGGCACTCGTCTGGCCAACGATCTCGCCGATCCGGACGTCCGCCGCGCCCTCGATGCCGGCGCCGCCGGTCCCGGCCTGCGCGGCGGTGTGTGCATGCACGGCGCATTCTTCATCGGCCCGGGCGACTTCTATCGGCGGCTCCACGAGCTCGACGAGGCGGGCCGTTCGCGCATCGGCATGACCTCGGTGGCCGAGGTCAACCGCATCTACACCGACTACCGGCTCGAGCGCCTGCAGCGCCGGCATCCGCGCTTCATCAACATCACCATGAAGGTGACCCTGCTGGGCGCGGCAGTGTCCGACCAGCTGGCCGACGGGCAGGTGGTGTCCGGCGTCGGCGGCCAGTTCGACTTCGTGTCGATGGCGCATCAGCTGCCCGAGGGACGCTCGGTGCTGTGCCTGCGCGCCGCGCGCGGCAGCGCCCCGGAGTCGAACATCGTCTGGGAGTACCCGCACAACACCGTGCCTCGCCACATGCGCGATCTGGTGGTCACCGAGTACGGCGTCGCGGATCTGCGCGGGCGCACCGACCGCGAGTGCATCGAGGCGCTGCTAGCCATCGCCGACAGCCGCTGTCAGCCGGACCTGGTGGCGGCCGCGCAGCGCGCCGGCAAGCTGCCGGCGGACTACCGCATTCCCGAGCACGCCCGCGGCAACACGCCGGCGTGCATTGGCGAGGCGCTGCGGCCGGCGCGTGCCGCCGGGCATCTGCCCGATCTGCCCTTCGGCTCCGATCTCCGCGACGACGAGATCGCGCTCGCCGGCCGCCTCAAGGGGTTGCAGAAGGCCGCCGGCAGCTGGGGCGGGCGCCTGCGCCTGCTGCGCGCGCTGCTGCGTCCGGCGCCCGCCGACGATGCCCGCGTCGCCTTTGCGCTGCGGCATCTCGGGCTGGACGGTGACGATGCTCCGGGTCGGCTGCGTCGGCTGGTGCGGGCCGCCTACGCGCTGCGCTGACCGGTGGGGTGCGTCCGGCAGCCGGTTCCGGACGTAGAAGACGGGGAGGCACGCACACGAGGAGACCGTCCATGCCCCACCATTGCCTTCCCGCCGCGCTGCTCGCGGCTTCGCTGCTCGCCGCCGGCTGCGCGGGCACACCGGCGCGGCAGGCCGCCGCACCGGCACTGGAAGCAGCGCCCGCCGATTCCGGTCGCATCGTGGTGTACCGCCGGTGCGGCGCGCTCGGGCTCAGCGCTATCCGCCCCGAGCTCGCCGTCAACGCGGCCGAGCGCGGCCCCGTGGCGCCATCCACCTATCGCGTGCTGCTGGTCGAACCCGGCACGCACCGGCTGGTCGTGCGCGGCTCGCCGGTGGCGCCGGTGTCGGTCGATGTCGCGGCCGGCCAGACGGCCTACGTCGAGGCCTTCGTCTCCACCGGCATAGATCTGCGCGAGGGCGGGCTGCGACTGGCCAGCGCCGAGCAGGCCGAGCGCGCGCTGCCACTGCTGCACCGGGTGCCGCCGGACGGCGCCATGCCTTGACGCGGTTTCGGCGCTACCCGGGGAACAGAAGAGCGCCGATCGGGGATGCGCGGCGCGGGGACAGCGCGCCACGTCCATAAGGGGACAGTATGCTAATTTCCCTTCATCCGCGCATTGGTCCGGCGCGGCGCACGGAAATTAGTGTACTGTCCCCTAAATCCCGCCTGGCGGTGCCGGCACCTAACTTCCGGTGCAGGGAGCGAAGGCTGCGGCCCCGTGGACACGCGCTCAGAAGATGTCGGCGTCGAGCCCTGCGGCGAGGTACATGCCGAGCTCCTCGCACTGGCCGACGAAGTCCTCGCGGAACTCGCCGCGGCAGACCAGCGGCTCCTGCACGGCCTTCCAGCGCAGGCCGGTGACGATGGTATCCACCGCCCGGCAGGTGCCGGTGCCGTCGTTGCCGGCGCGCACCCACAACGCGTACGGGCGGCCCTGGGTGTGCTCCAGGCAGGGATAGTAGATGCGGTCGAAGAAGTCCTTGAGCGCGCCGCTCATGTAGCCGAGGTTCTCGGTGGTGCCGAGCAGGATGCCGTCGGCCGCGAGCACGTCGTCGGGCGTCGCCTCCAGCGGCGGCACGTGGCGCACGGAGACGTTGGTGACATCCTCGTGCGCCGCGCCGCGCATCACTGCGTCGAGCAGCTTCCGGGTGTTCGGCGATGGCGCGTGCGCCACCACCAGCAGCATTCTGTCGGTTGCCATGCCGGCAGGCTCCCGCCGCGCGATGCCGCTGTCAACGCGCGTCGTCGGGCAGCGGGAACATTGCCGGCAGCGCGCTGCTCGCCGCGCTGCGCGCGCAGTGGCCGAACAGCGCCGAAGCCTCGGTGGCCTCGGGGTTGATCTCGACCATGGTTGCCCCGCTGCGCTGCGCGAGCTCGACGAAGCCCGCGGCGGGCCACACCACGCCCGAGGTGCCCACCGAGACGAAGAGATCGGCGCTCGCCACCCGCTCGCCGGCGGCCCGGAAGGCGTCGGTGTCCACCATGTCGCCGAACCAGGTGATGTCGGGCCGCAGCCGGGTCCCGCACTGCGCGCAGTCGCGGCGCGCATAGGCGCCGTCGCTGCGGTCGGCAAGGCTGCCGTGGCGCGCGCAGCGCAGGCGCCAGAGACTGCCGTGCAGCTCGATGACGTCGTGACTGCCGGCGAGCTCGTGCAGGCCGTCGGTGTTCTGGGTGATGACGCTGACGCCCGGATGCCGTTGCTGCCACGCGGAGATGCGTCGGTGCGCCGCGTTGGGCGCGCACGCGGCCACCTGCGCGCGGCGCTTCTCGTGGAAGTCCAGCACGAAGCCGGGATCGCGGTCGAAGGCGGCCTGGCAGGCCACCTGCTCGGGGTCGTACTCACCCCAGATGCCCCCCTTGCCGCGATAGGTGGGCACACCCGACTCGGCCGACACGCCGGCGCCGGTGAAGAAGACCACGCGCGCGTAGTCGTCGAGCCGGAAGGGCTGGGCGGATGTGTTCGAATCCATGCGGGATCGCTGCGGACGGTGGAGCCGAAGACCCTAACCCGGTGCCGGGCGCAGCGCCTCCGGCGCGACCCCGATGCCGTGCCGGTAGACGTTCTCGCCGCCCAGGTAGCCGGCGCCGACGGCGGCGACCGCGGCGAGTGCCAGCACCGTCAGGACCGGCCAGCCGACGCGGCGCAGGCTGGCGACGAGCGCCACCGCCAGCGAGTACAGCACCGCCGTCGCCCAGCCCCAGTATTGGTGCAGCGCGATGGCGGCGCGCGCCTCGCCCTCGGCGCCGGCGCGGATCGCCGCCCACATGCCGCTGCCCACCGCCAGCCACAGGAAGCACACGCCCACGCCCAGGCACCAGTGCGCCGCCGGCCGCGCCGACGCGACACCGAGCGAAACCGCATAGAGCGCGCTCGCCATCAGCGGCAGCGCCAGCGCGAAGTGGACCAGGATCGGGTGCGGGTCGGCGGGCACGACGCGGCGCGCTCAGGCGCCGGCGAGCGCGTCGATCAGCGCCTCGCCGTAGCGCGCGATCTTGGCCGGGCCGAGGCCCGGGACGTTCTCGAGCTCGTCGGTGGTGCCGGGGCGCATGCGGGCGATGGCACGCAGGGTGCGGTCGTGGGCGACGACGTAGGCGGGCACGCCCTCGCGCTGGGCGATGGTCATGCGCGCCGCGCGCAGGGCCTCGAAGGCCTCCAGCGCGGCGGCGTCGAGCGCGTCCTCGCCTTCGGGCACGGCGCCCGTGTGCCGCCTGCGGCCGCCGCCCCCGCCGGAGGTCACGGCATCGGGCGGCGGCAGCCACCGTGCCGGCTGCTGGCCGCGCATGACCGCCTCGCCGTCGGCGGTGAGCTGCAGCACCGGATGGCGATCCCCCGAGAAGCGCACCCAGCCGGCAGTGACGCAGCGGCCGAGGGCGCGCTGGATCCAGTCGCCGCTGTGCTCGGCGAGCAGGCCGAAGGTGCTGACCCCGGTCAGCCCCATGCGTTCGAGACGCTCCTCGGTCTCGCCGTGCAGGAGCTTGACCGCCATGCCCATGCCGAAGCGGCCGTTGATACGCGCGACGCCGGACAGCAGCTTGCGCGCCAGCAGCGTGGTGTCCTCGTCGCTGCCGCCGGCGTCGATGGTGGTGCAGACATCGCAGCGCCCGCAGCCGGACAGCGTCTCGGCCTCGTCGCCGAAGTAGCGCAGGATGGCGTCGTGCCGGCAGCTGCCGCCCTCGGCCCAGCGGATGAGCTCGAGGAAGAGGTTCCACTTGTGCTCGACGATCTCGCCGTCGGGCGCGGCGTCGCCCATCGGCGCCTCCAGCAGCCGGCGGCGCTGCGGCAGGTCGGACTGGGCCCAGCACATGACGCCGATGGCGTCTTCGCCGTCGCGCCCGGCGCGGCCGACTTCCTGGTAGTAGGCCTCGATCGAGCCCGGCGGGCCGAAGTGCACCACGGCGCGCACGTCGGCGCGGTCGATGCCCATGCCGAAGGCGTTGGTGGCGCAGACCGCGTCGAGCTCACCGGCCATGAAGGCCTCCTGGGCACGCTGGCGGTCCTCGGAGGGCAGGCCGGCGTGGTAGGCGCGGGTGCGCCAGCCCAGTCCCGCGAGACGACCGGCCTCGGTCTCGGCGAGCTTGCGCGTCGGCGTGTAGACGATGGCGACGCCGCGGCTGTCCGCGGGTCTGCCGAGCGCCTCGCCGAGCGCGGTGTCGACCTGCCGCTGGCGGTCGCGCTGGGCGCCCACCTCGACCGCGCGCAATGCCAGGTTTGGCCGCGCGAAGCCGTGCACCAGCTGCGGCGTATCCGGTCCCAGACCGAGGCGGTGGACGATCTCGTCGCGCACCACCGGCGTGGCGGTGGCGGTGCAGGCCAGCACGTGCGGCGGCGCCAGCTGCTGCACGAGGTCGCCGATCTGCATGTACTCGGGTCGGAAGTCGTGCCCCCACTCGCTGATGCAGTGCGCCTCGTCGACCGCGATCAGCGGGCATTGCAGTCGCTGGAGGTTCTCCCGGAAGCCGGGCGCGGCCAGCCGCTCGGGCGCGATGTAGACCAGTCGGTATTCCCCCCGCCAGAGGCCGGCCAGGCGGCGCTGGATGTCGTCGGGGTCCAGGGTCGCGGCCAGGTAGGTGGCGGCGACACCGCGCTTCCGAAGTGCCGCGACCTGGTCCGCCATCAGCGCGACCAGCGGCGAGATGACCAGAGTGGTGCCGGGCAGCATGAGCGCCGGCACCTGGTAGCACAGCGACTTGCCGCCGCCGGTGGGCGCCACCAGCAGTGCCCGGCCCCGGTCGAGCAGCGTGTCGATGGCCTCCTTCTGGCCGGGCCGGAAGCGGTCGAAGCCGAGCTCGGCGAGGGTCTGTTCGGCGGTGGTGGCCATGGCGCGGATTGTAGAGGCGGCGACGCTGACAAGTGCCACCCCGCGGGTATAGGCTGCAGGCCACGCCGCAACGGGACGCGTCATGGAACTCACCGAGGTTGCCGAACGCGATGTCGCGCACGTGCTCAGCCACGAGCCGCGCATCCAGCTGCTGCACGGCTTCTTCGACGCCGACGAGGCCGCGCACATCATCGAATGCGCGCGCGACCATCTGCGCGAGGCGGGCGTGAGCCTCGACGGCGGCGTCGGCACCAGTTCCGGCCGCACCGCCCGCAACGCCTGGATCCGGCACGACGCGGACGCCGCGGTCCGGGCGCTCTGCGAGCGTCTGGCCGATACCGCCGGACATCCTCTGGCCTATGCGGAGTCCCTGCAGGTGGTGCACTACGCCCCCGGCGGCGAGTACCGCCCGCACTACGACGCCTACGACATGTCGACGCCGCGCGGCCGCCAGTACACCGAGCGCGGCGGCCAGCGCCTGTGCACGGCGATCATCTATCTCAACGATGTCGATGCCGGAGGCTGCACGCAGTTCCCGCGCCTCGACATCACGGTGCAGCCGCGACTCGGCGACGTGCTGATCTTCGACAGCTGTCGGGCCGGGACGCGCAGCGTGCATCCGGACGCGCTGCACGCCTCGACCCCGCTGGAGGCGGGCGAGAAGTGGATCGCCAATCTGTGGTTCCGCGAGCGCCCGTATCGGTGATCCGGGAGCAGCGAGGGGCGGGAACGGGAACGCACGCTGCACCCTTTAGAATTCCGTCCCCGCACAAGTGCCGCCTTGGCGGGTAGCCTGATCGATCAGGGGATTCCTTGTATGACCGTAGCGACCCACACCGTTCAGGCAGAAAAGGCCAGCGGAGATCTTGCCCGCGAGCAGCAACTGGCCTGGAAGCTGGCGGAGCTCGCCACCCGGGCGAAGGACGCGCCGCAGGACGCCGATGCGGTGGCGATGGCCAAGAATCGCATCATCGACAACGCCGCTATTGCCCTGGGTGCGGCGAACGAAATGGCGGTCAAGGTGGCGCGTGCCGATGCGCTGGGCTCCAAAGGCACGGGCAGGGCCACGATCTGGGGCCTGAAGGACCTCTTCGCACCGGTGCCGGCCGCCTTCGCCAACGCGGTGGCCGTGCGCTACCTGGACAACGACGATACCTACCTGGCGGCGGAGTATTCGCACCCGGACGACAACATCTCGCCGATCATCGCGGTCGGCCAGCACCTGGGCGTGAGCGGTGCCGACATCCTGCGCGGCATCGTGGTGGCCTACGAGGTGCACGTGGCGCTGGTCGGTACCGGCGACGGCACCGGCATCTGCCTGCACAAGCACAAGGTCGACCACATGACCCACATCGCCGCGGGCACTGCGGCCGGCATCGCCTCCATGCTGGAGCTGAGCACCGAGCAGGCCTATCACGCCATCAACTTCGCCGTGCACAACGCCATTTCCTCCCGCCAGTCCCGCAAGGGCGACATCGGCGCGCAGAAGGAATTCGTGCCCGGCTTCTCTGCGGAGATTGCCATCAAGGCCGCCAATCACGCCATGCACGGGCTCAAGGGGCCGAACCCCGTCTACGAAGGCGTGGACAGCATCATCCGCCGCTTCCTCAACGGTCGCGACGACGAGAACGCCGTGTACAAGGTGGCGCTGGCCGAGCCGGGCGCGGACCCGCTGCGCAACATCCTGAAGACCTATCCCAAGCAGCACGCCTTCGAATACCAGGGTCAGGCGATCATCGACCTGGCGCTGCAGCTGCGCGATCAGCTGCCCAGGAAGGGCGACGCCGTCGATCTCGACCGGATCCACAAGATCGTGCTGGAAACCAGCCATCACACCCATCACGTCATTGGTACCGACGCGCAGGATCCGCAGAAGATCGACCCGGATTCGCCTCGCGGCACGCTGGATCACAGCATCATGTTCGCCATTGCCCGCTGCATCCAGACCGGCGAGTTCCACAAGGACCGCGCCTACCAGATGACGCAGGCCGAGAAGGACGAGCTGCGCAAACTGATGGCCCGCATAGAGACCAAGCTCGACCAGCGCTGGGAAGACCTCTACCACGACCAGGATCCGAACGTGCAGGCCTATGGCGGCCGCATGATCGTGACGCTGGCCGACGGCAGCGAGGTGGCCGACGAGAAGACCCGCGCCAACGCCCACCCCGGTGGCGACACGCCCTGGCAGCGCCCGGATTACGAAGCCAAGCTGGCGGACTACACCAGAGATCTGGTCAGCGACGCCGAGCGCACCCGCTTCATCGAGGCGGTCAGCGGCATGGACGCCCTCTCGGGCGATCAGTTGGCCACCATTAACCTGATCGTGGATGCCGGCCGCCTGGAGGCGCCGGAAACGCGCGGCATCTACTAGCGACGAAGCCGCATTCGCCGCAAGGCGCTGCCGATCCGGAACCGGCTGCGGTGCCCGGGGCGTGAACGAGGAGAGGTTCCGTGGAGCGCAGTCTGCTGACTTTGTCGATCTGCCTGTGGCGCAGCCGGGTTCGCGGCGGGATGCCCGGAGGGCGGGCGTCTTGACCCGGGATTCGGCACAGCGCGCTCGCGATCAGCTTGTCGACGGCTTGCACCGGCTCGGGCTGGATGCGTCGCTGGCGGAGCCGATGCTCGCCTACCTGCACGAGCTGCAGCGCTGGAACAAGGCGTACAACCTGACATCCGTGCGCGATCTGGGCGAGATGGTGACCCGCCACCTTCTCGATTCACTGGTGATCATCCACGCCCTGGATGCCCTCTCGAGTCCCGAGCCGCGAGCCCCGGGCCCCGCCGTCGTCGACGTCGGCGCCGGTGCCGGTCTGCCCGGGATCCCGCTGGCCATCGCGCGACCGCAGGCGCGGGTCACCCTGCTCGACAGCAACGGCAAGAAGGTGCGCTTCATGCGCCACGCCATCCGCACGCTCGGGCTGGACAATGCCGAGGCGCACCAGGCGCGCGCCGAGACCTTCGCGCCGGCCGCGCCCTTCGATGTGGTGACCAGCCGGGCGTTCGCGGCACTGGGCGATTTCCTGCGCTGGACGGACCATCTCGCCGGCGCGCATGGTGTCTGGCTGGCGATGAAGGGTAAGCTTGCCGGTCCAGAGATCGCGCAACTGCCGGAGGGCTTCCAGGTGATCAGTGCCGACGCCCTGCACGTCCCGGGCCTGCAGGAAGACCGCCATCTCGTCGTGGTCCGGCGCGTGTCCGGGCCTGCCGCGCCTCCCAACCGGTCCGAGCAGCCATGACCCACATCATCGCCATCGCCAACCAGAAGGGCGGGGTGGGCAAGACCACCACCGCGGTGAACCTGGCGGCTTCGCTGGCCTCGGCCGGGCGCCGCGTCCTGCTCGTTGACCTCGATGCGCAGGGCAACGCCACCATGGGCGTGGGCGTCAACAAGGACGAGTGCGACCCCACCGTGCGCGACGTGCTGCTCGAGGCCTGCGACGTGCGCCGCGCCATCATGCGCGTCGACCGCCTGTCGCTCGATCTTCTGCCCGCCAACGGCGATCTCACCGAGGCCGAGGTGCGGCTGCGCGACCAGGCGGTGGGCGACTTCGCGCTGAAGTCCGCGCTCGCCGAGCTCGGCGACGAGTACGAGTACATCTTCCTCGACTGCCCGCCGGCGCTGTCCAAGCTCACCGTCAACGCGCTGGTGGCCGCGGACGGCGTGCTGGTGCCCATGCAGTGCGAGTACTACGCGCTGGAAGGGCTGACCGCGCTGCTCGACACCGTCGAGCGCATCCGCAAGGTCATCAACCAGGATCTCGCCATCGACGGCCTGCTGCGCACGATGTTCGACCCGCGCAACAACCTCGCCAACGACGTCTCGGCCCAGCTCACGCAGCATTTCGGTGATCGCGTCTACCGCACCATCGTGCCGCGCAACGTGCGCCTCGCCGAGGCGCCCAGCCACGGCCTGCCGGCGCTGGTCTACGATGCCCAGTCCACCGGCGCGCGCGCCTATCTGGCCCTTGCCGGCGAGATGCTGCGCCGGCACGGTCACAGCCGCACCGCGGCCTGATCGGGTTGCATGCATGACGACTGCGCACGCCGCGTTCTCCGCATGCGCCCTTTGAGCCACATTCACCACAGGGACGAATGAGCACCAAGAAACGAGGCCTCGGCCGCGGACTGGACGCGCTGCTCGGCAGCGCACCGGAAGGCCATCAGGACGTCGAGCAACTGTCCGAGGACGCCCGCGCCGCACTCAAGAGCGTGCCCATCGATGCGCTCGCGCCCGGCAAGCACCAGCCGCGCCAGCATTTCGACGAGGCCGCCCTCGAAGCGCTGGCCGACTCGATCCGCAGCCAGGGCATCATCCAGCCGCTGCTGGTGCGTCCGATGGGGCGCAGCCGCTTCGAGATCATCGCCGGTGAGCGCCGCTGGCGCGCCGCGCGTGCGGCCGGGCTGCCCGAGCTCCCGGTCATCGTGCGCGAGATCGACGAGCAGGGCGCCATGGCGGTGGCGCTGGTCGAGAACATCCAGCGCGCCGATCTCAACGCGCTGGAAGAGGCCGACGCCATCAACAAGCTGATCGCCGAATGCGGCCTGACGCACGCCCAGGCGGCGGAAGCCGTCGGCCGCTCGCGCGCCGTCATCAGCAATCTGCTGCGCCTGTTCGATCTGCCGCCCGAGGTGCAGCAGATGGTGCGCGACGGCAAGCTGAGCTTCGGCCATGCGCGCGCCCTGCTGGGCGCCGACGCCGATCAGCGCGAGGCACTGGCCGAACACGTCGTGCGGCGCGGCCTATCGGTGCGACAGACCGAGGCCCTGGTGGCCGGTGGCGGTCGATCCGCACGCACGCCCGCTCCGGCGCCCGACCCCGGCATGGAGGGACTTGCGGATACGCTCGCCGAGCGCGTCGGTCTACCGGTCTCGATCCGCGCCAGCGAGAAGGGTCGCGGGCGCGTGACCATCGCCTTCCGCGATCGTGCCGAGCTGGAGGCCCTGCTGGCACGCCTCGGAGACTGAGCGGCGGCGCGGTTCTTGCTGCGCCGCGACAAATCGTCGTTGACCGGGGTGGCCTGCCCGGGTAGACTTCGCGCCGCGATTTTCGCGGTGGACGCCTAGCGCGTCCGTCCCGCGCCGGAAGAGATGATCGACGGCATGCAGAGATGGGGCCATTTGTCGATTCCGGTGCGTCTGGTGGTTGCGCAGACCGGTCTGGGTTGCTGCATCGCCCTTGCTTGGGGCCTGGTTGCGGGGAAACAGGACGCGCTGGCGGCACTGACCGGAGCGGCGATCGCAGTAGCGGGCAATGCCTTCTTTGCGGTGCGCACATTCCTGCGCCCGCGGACGGATGCTGCCGGGATGCTGCGCGGCTTTCTGGCCGGCGAGATCCTGAAAATCGCCTTGGTGCTGGCGCTGCTGGTCATCGCCATGCGCTTTTTCGCGACTGCCTATCTGCCGGTGATCGCGAGTTTTGCCGCAACGTCGTTGGTTTTTTTGTGGGCGCTCCGCTGGAGTGACCCGGGACATCCAAAAGATCAGGGAGCTTGACGCAAGCGATGGCAGCCAAGTCAGACGCGCCGACCTCCGAAGGCTATATCTCCCATCACCTGACGCACTGGCAGGTGGGAGAAGGCTTCTGGACATTCAACCTCGACACGATCCTGTTCTCGACCGTGCTCGGCGTCGCTTTCCTCTTCTTCTTCCGTCGCGCGGCGCTGGCCGCCACCACGGACAAGCCCAGCGGTCTGCTCTCCTTTGTCGAGCTGCTGATCAACTTCGTGGACAACGCCGTCCGCGAATCCTTTCCGGGCAAGTCCAAGCTGGTCGCGCCGCTGGCGCTGACCATCTTCGTCTGGGTGCTCCTCTGGAACATCATGGACATCATCCCGGTGGACCTGTTCCCGACGATCTTCTACGCCGCCGGTGTCGAATACCTGAAGATCGTGCCCTCGGCCGACATGAGCGCCACCTTCGCGCTTTCGCTGGGCGTGTTCTTCCTGATTCTCTTCTACAGTGTCGCCGGCAAGGGTGTCGGCGGCTTCGCGAAGGAGTTCCTGACGCATCCCTTTGGCGTCTGGCTGCTGCCCTTCAACATCATCCTGAATGTGGTCGAGCTGCTCGCCAAGCCGCTGTCGCTGGCGCTGCGACTGTTCGGCAACCTCTACGCCGGTGAGCTGATCTTCATCCTGATCGCGCTGTTCACGCTGGGCAGTTCGCTGTCCGAGCTGCTCACCAGCGTCGGCGGCTGGGCCTCCATCGCCGGTCACATGGCGCTGCAGTTCGCCTGGGCGGTCTTCCACCTCCTGGTCATCCCGCTGCAGGCATTCATCTTCATGACGCTGACGATCGTCTACCTCGGCATGGCCTACGAAAGCCACGACGAGCACTGACGCGCGTACGGCACCGTTCCCCTTCGTTCACTTCGACACATCACCCCTGGAGATCACAATGGAACTCATCATCGGCAATACCGCGCTCGCCATCGGCCTGATCTTCGGCCTGGCCGCGCTCGGCACCGGCATCGGCTTCGGCCTGCTCGGCGGCAAGTTCCTCGAGGGTGCGGCGCGTCAGCCCGAGATGGCCGGCATGCTGCAGACCCGCATGTTCATCATCGCCGGTCTGCTCGACGCGGTCGCGATCATCGGCGTCGCCATGGCGCTCCTCATGCTGTTCGCGAACCCGCTGCTCGGCCAGATGGGCTAAGCGCCGACCGCGAGCGAGCTGTCATCCGATCCAGCAACCCGGGAGGCCTAGGCCGTGGGAGTTAATGCGACGCTGATTGTCCAGATGATCACCTTCATGGTGTTCGTCTGGTTCACACTCAAGTTCGTGTGGCCGCCGATCCACAAGGCCATGAGCGATCGCGAGGCGCGCATCGCCGACGGCCTGGCAGCTGCCGACAAGGGCGAGAAGGCCCTTGCCGAAGCGGAGGCCAAGCGCGAAGAGGAACTTGCCCAGGCCCGCGCGCAGGCGCAGGAAATCCTCACCGCCGCCAATCGCCAGGCGAGCCAGATCGTCGAGGAAGCGCAGACCAAGGCGCGGACCGACGCCGAGCGCATTCGCAAGTCGGCCGAGGAAGAGGCCGAGCGCGAGGCCGAGAAGGCCCGCGAGGCCCTGCGCAAGCGCGTCGGCGAGCTCGCGGTGCTGGGTGCCGCGCGCGTGGTCAAGCGCGAGGTCGACGCCGCCAAGCACGCCGAAGTGCTCGACGAAGTCGCGAGCCAGCTCTAAGGGTCTGTCATGAGCGATTTCGCCACTTCCGCCCGACCGTACGCCCGCGCCGTCTTCGAACTGGCGCGTGACGCCGGTGCGCTGGATGCCTGGCGCGAGCGCCTGCAGACGCTCGCCAGCCTGGCCGGCATGGACGCGGCGCACGCGCTGTTCGGCATGCCGGGCATCGACCGCCACACGCTGACCGAGGTGGTCTGCGAGGCCGCCGGCATCGACGATGATGCCGGACGGAACTTCGTGCGCCTGCTGGCGGCCAACCGGCGCCTGACGCTGCTGCCCGCGATCTTCGCGAGCTTCGAGACGCTGCGGCGCGAGCATGACGGCACGGCCGAGGTGACGATCACCACCGCCACGGAAGTGGACGAGACGCAGCGCGGCAAGCTGGTCCAGGCCATCGAGCGTCATCTGGGCAGGCGCGCCGACGTGCACTGGGCGGTCGACGCCGATTTGCTGGCCGGCGCGCGCATCCGCGCCGGCGACCAGGTCATCGATGCTTCCGCCAGCAGCCAGCTCGAGCAGCTGCGCCAAGCGCTGACCGCCTAAACCGCATTCATCCGAGGATTCCCAAACCATGCAACTCAACCCTTCCGAGATCAGCGATCTGATCAAGGCGCGCATCGAGAACTTCGACGCCTCGGCGGAAGCGCGCAATACCGGAACGATCGTGTCGCTGCAGGACGGCATCGTCCGCATCCACGGCCTCTCCGAAGCGCTGCTCGGCGAGATGCTCGAATTCCCGGGCGTCGACGGCGAGCCCAGCTACGGGCTGGCGCTGAACCTGGAGCGCGACTCGGTCGGCGCGGTGGTGCTGGGCGACTACAAGCACCTCAAGGAAGGTGACACGGTCAAGGCCACGCAGCGCATCCTCGAAGTGCCGGTGGGCAAGGAGCTGCTCGGCCGCGTGGTCGACGCGCTGGGTCGTCCGATCGACGGCAAGGGCGCCATCGAGGCCACCGAGACCGCCCCGGTCGAGAAGGTCGCGCCGGGCGTCATCTGGCGCCAGTCGGTCGACCAGCCGGTGCAGACCGGCTACAAGGCGGTCGACGCGATGGTCCCGGTCGGCCGCGGCCAGCGCGAGCTGATCATCGGCGACCGTCAGACCGGCAAGACCGCGATGGCGATCGACACGATCATCAATCAGAAGAATTCCGGCATCAAGTGCGTGTACGTCGCGATCGGGCAGAAGAACAGCACCATCGCGAACGTCGTCCGCAAGCTGGAAGAGCACGGCGCCATGGACCACACCATCGTGGTCGCGGCGGCCGCCGCCGAGTCGCCGGCGCTGCAGTTCATCGCGCCCTACGCCGGCTGCTCGATGGGCGAGTGGTTCATGGACCACGGCGAGGACGCCCTCATCATCTACGACGACCTCTCCAAGCAGGCCGTCGCCTACCG